>DATFFX010000173.1:0-12548 GCA_035249825.1 Gemmatimonadales bacterium
GGCGACCGCTACATCGCGGACCGCTTCCTGCCGGACAAGGCCATCGACCTCGTGGACGAGGCGGCCTCCAAGATGAGGATCAAGACCATGTCCTCGCCGCCCTACTACCGCGAGATCGACGAGGAGCTCACGCAGGTCCGCACGGAGAAGGAAGCGGCCATCGACGGCCAGGAGTTCGAGAAGGCCGCCCGCTTCCGCGATTCGGAGCGCAAGCTCGTCGCCCAGCGGCGCGAGCTCGAGAAGGCCTGGCGCGAGGGCAAGGTCGAGGAGAAGCGGGTCTCCATCGGCGAGAACGAGATCGCCGAGATCGTTTCGATGTGGACGGGCATCCCGGTCAAGAAGATGACCGAGGAGGAGTCCGCCAAGCTCCTCAAGATGGAGGAGTCGCTGCACGGGCGCGTCGTGGGGCAGGACGAGGCCATCAAGGCCGTATCCCGGGCCATCCGTCGCTCCCGCGCGGGGCTCAAGGATCCGGACCGCCCCATCGGATCATTCATCTTCTCGGGACCGACCGGAGTCGGAAAAACCGAGTTGGCCCGGGCACTTGCCAAGTTCCTCTTCGCCGATGCGTCGGCCCTGATCCGGGTCGACATGTCGGAGTACATGGAGAAGTTCTCGGTGTCCCGGCTGATCGGCGCGCCTCCGGGCTACGTGGGCTACGAGGATTCCGGCACCCTGACCAAAGCTGTTCGCCGCAAGCCCTATTCAGTCGTCCTGCTCGACGAGATCGAAAAGGCGCACCCCGACGTCTTCAACATCCTGCTGCAGGTCCTGGATGAGGGCCACCTGACGGATAACTACGGCCGCATGATCGACTTCAAGAACACCGTCGTGATCATGACCTCCAACGTGGGCGCCCGCGATATCATGCAAGGCAAGACGCTGGGTTTCCACGGTGGCGATCAGCGGCACACCTTCGAGAAGATGCAGGACACCGTCAAGGAGGAGATGAACAAGGTCTTCAACCCCGAGTTCCTCAACCGGCTGGACGACGTGATTGTGTTCCATCCGCTGTCGAAAGAGCACATCGCCCAGATCGTCACGATCCTGCTCAAGGAAGTCCAGCGCCGTCTGGGCGATGAGGTCAAGCTGACCCCAGCCGCGGTGGAGTTCCTGGTAGAACACGGCTATGACCAGAATTATGGAGCTCGCCCGCTGAAGCGCTCGATTCAGCGTTACATCGAGGACCCGCTCAGCGAAAAGATTCTCCTGGGTGACTTCGGACGGGGAGACGAGATCGAGGTCGATGTGGCGCCTGACGGCGAGCGGCTGGCTTTCCGCGCGCTGACCGGCACCCAAGCGTAAGGCCCGGCGCCGGGCTCCTTCTCGGGGCTCGGCGCGCCCACCTTCCGCCCCTAAACAATGCGCCATCTTCTTCAGCTACTTACCGCCGGCCTTCTCTTCTCGGGAGGGCCGGTGACGCTCCTCGGTCAGGAGCCTGCGCCGCCGGCAGTGGACAGCATCGCAGTAGAAGGAAACCGGCGACTCACACCGTCCCAAATCATCGGCACCTCCGGCATCATCGCTCACCAGCCCGTCAATTACCGTGATGTTCAACGCGCCATCACCGCCCTCTTCCGGACCGGGCAGTTCGACGACGTCGTGGTGGAGCAACAGAATGTGGGCGGGCGTCTCGTTCTGGTGATCCGGGTGAAAGAACGCCCGGTGCTGGAGAAGTGGGCTGTCCGGGGAGTGAGCCGCCTGTCGGAAGGTGACGTCAAAGGTCGAGTGCGCCTGACCGAGGGCAGACCGCTGGACCGAAACGGTGTGGAGCAGGCCCGTGCCAGCATCGATTCGCTCTACAAGGACAAAGGCTACTACGCATCCCAGATCAAGGTCCTGCAGCTGCCCCAGGAATCCGGCAAGATCCGGGTGGTGTTCGACATCGATGAAGGCGAGCGGGTCGCCATCAGCCAGGTCGTGATCGACAGCAACAAGCATTTTTCGGATAAGGCGGTGGTGAAACACATGTCCACGCGCCCCGAGGGTTTCTGGTGGTTTCAGAAGGGCGAGTACGATGAGCGCAAGGTCGAAGAGGATGTGCGAGAGGGATTGCCCCGCTGGTACGCCGATCAGGGATTTGTCGACTTCCAGGTCACCCACGATTCTCTCGTCTCCGACTCTGCCGGCGGCAAGGCGGTTCTTCGCCTCACCGTAGACGAGGGTCCGGTCTATCATGTGGGGACCTTCGACATCCAGGGCAGCCGGCGCTTCTCCACCGACGAGCTGATGGCCTTCTACCCGTTCGGCCCTGTGGGTCGGACGGGAGCGCCAATCGGCAAGCTACGGCCCTTCAGCCGGTCGGAATGGAACGAGGCCACGGAGAAGGTGCAGAACCTGTATGCCAACAATGGCTACATCTACGCGCAGGTCCAACCCGAAGAATTCCGCCGCACCGGCTCGGCGGGTAATCCGCTGGTCGATTTACGCTGGACGATCCGGGAGGGCTCCCCGGCCACAATCAATAAAGTGGAGATCGTCGGCAACGACGTAACTCACGAGCGGGTGATTCGGGAGGCGATCGTCATGCTGCCGGGTGACCTATTCAGCCGAGACCGGCTGATCCGCTCCTATCAGAACGTGTCGAATCTCGGGTTCTTTCAGCAGCCACTCCCTTCGCCGGACGTTCGGCCCGCCGCCAACGGAGTTGACGTGGACATCATCTTCCGCGTCGAGGAGCGCCGCACCGGCAACATCAACTTTGGCGCCTCGCTGGGACAGGGGACCGGGGTCGGTGGCTTTCTGGGGCTGGAAGAGCCGAACCTGTTCGGCCGGGGTAAGCGCGGCAAACTTCAATGGCAGTTCGGTCAAAACATCAACGATTTCACGTTGAGCTATACCGATCCGGCTATTCGGGAAAGCCGTATCTCCGGAACGATCTCGCTCTTCGATTCGCGGGCCCGGTTTACCGTCGGCGATCTGGGCCGGCGAAAGCAGACCGGCGGTTCGCTCCAGCTGGGCTTCCCCTTCCTGGGCTCGCGCTATACCCGCTTGTTTACGTCGTATTCGTATCAGAGAATCCGCTACAGCGAGGGATCGGCAGACATCCAGGCACGGTTTCGCTGCAGCGCGTGTACCCGGTCCTCCTTCGGCACCAGCATCCTGAGAGACACCCGGGTCGGCCTCCCGTTTGCGACTGGCGGGTCGCTCACGAATCTCAGTGGCGAGTTGAACGGTGGCTTCCTGGGCGGTACCGGCAACTACCGGAAGATCGACCTGGAGGGCAGGTGGTATGCGCCGCTGGGTACCCTGGGTGGCGACGGCCAACTCGGAGCCGGAGTACAATTCGTCCTGGGCTTGACCGCCAAGTCAGGCTTTATCTTTGGCGATGCAGGCCCGTTCTACACCGAGCTCTACTCCCTGGGAGGCGTGCAGTACGGCGTGCCGCTCCGAGGCTACGACGAGTTTTCCGTT
This sequence comes from Gemmatimonadales bacterium, assembly GCA_035249825.1. Classification (GTDB taxonomy): domain Bacteria; phylum Gemmatimonadota; class Gemmatimonadetes; order Gemmatimonadales; family GWC2-71-9; genus CAVVWJ01. Next base: position 3,415 of record DATFFX010000173.1, read on the forward strand.
ACTCCTAACGGGTTCGATCCCTCGGCCGGTGGAAACAACGCCACGAGCTCCGAGGCGTTCGGTAAGTCGTACTCGGCGTTCACTATCGAGGCCGGTGCCAGAATCAGCCAGTCGCTCTATGTCAGCAGCTTCTTTGACGCCGGCAATGTCTACCGCAGTGCACGGCAATGGGATCCCACGCGTCTCTTTCGCGGCGCCGGCTTTGGGGCGGCGGTGATTTCTCCGCTGGGCCCGATCGGCGTAGACCTGGGTTATGGCTTCGACCGGGTTGACATCAATGGCAGGCCCAAGCCAGGGTGGCAACTCCATTTCAAGCTGGGGAATTTCTTCTAGGCTGGACGCACCTTTCAACTGGAGTGAAGCATGAAGCTTGCCGTCGTGGGAGTCTGGGTCAGTTTGATCGCCCTGTCGTTGGCGGGACCGGAGTTGCTGGTTGCCCAGCAGGGCAGCAGCAAGGTCGCCTATGTCAACACTCAGGCGATCCTCAAGCAGACGCCAGGGTATGTCAAGGCGGAATCCACTTTCACCAAGGAGCTCGAGGGCTACCGGGTAGAGGTGCAAAAGCTTCAGGCGACGCTCGACTCCGCCGCATCGGATTTCGATCAACAGTCGGTCATGCTCAGTCCGACGCAGCGAGCCGCCAAGCGCAAGGACCTCCAGGCGCAACAGCAGAAGCTGGAGCAGCGCACGCAGGAGCTGCAGCAGCGTGCCGCAACCCGTGAACGGGAGCTCCTCGACCCGATTCAAAGTAAAGTCAACAGCGTCATCGAGGGGATACGCGCCGCGGGCAACTACGCCATCATCTTCGACGTGAGTGCGCCGAACAACGGAATCGTCACCGCGGACAAGGGTATAGATCTGACTTCACGTGTAATTCAGCAGCTCAAAGCGGGCAGCTAACCGTGACTGTCGGGAGCCTTACCGCGCGGGCGGTCGCCGATCTGGTCGGTGGCCGCCTGCTTGGCGATGGGGCTGTTGTGCTTCGCGCGGTCGGCCCGCTGGACCGCGCGGGACCTGACGAATTGTCGTTTGCGGTGTCCGGTCGTTATGCCGCCGATCTCGACAGCTCCAGGGCAGGCGCCGTATTAGTGCCTGAGGCATTGGCGACTGGACGCGGCCAGGGAACTCGAATTGTGGTTGCGGATCCCTACGGTGCGCTCGTGCGCGTGTTGCATGCGCTGTATCCGGCCGAGCCTCCTGATGCTGGTGTAGATGTCACGGCTCGCATTGGACCCGGAGCGCAGCTCGGCCCAGATGTGTCGATAGGGCCGTTTGTGGTGCTCGGGGCCCAGGTGCGCGTCGGCGCACGGAGCCGTCTGGCACAAGCCGTGTCCCTGGGTGACGGAGTGGTTATCGGGGATGACGCGATCATCGGACCAGGAGTGGTGTGCTATGCCGGTACTCGCATCGGTAACCGGGTTGTTATCAAGGCTGGCGCGGTGATTGGCGGTGACGGCTTCGGGTATCTGTCCGACGGGAAAAAGCACAGCCGCATTCCTCACGTGGGTCGCTGCATTCTGGAGGATGAGGTTGATGTTGGATCCAACACCTGCATCGATCGAGGGAGCATCGATGATACGGTGATCGGCCGGGGCACCAAGCTGGACAACCTGGTTCAGGTGGGACATAACGTCAGAATCGGCCAGCGTTGTCTCATCATGGCCGGCGTCGGCATCGCCGGCAGCACCCGGGTCGGCAACGACGTCATCCTCGCTGGTCACGTCGGCGTCACCGACCACCTGGTCATAGGAGATCGAGCCCGGATCGCCGCCAAGAGCGCGATCTTCGGGGACGTTCCCGCGGCTGCTTCCTTTAGCGGACACCCGGCGAGGCCGCACAGGCAGTTCCTGCGGGCGCAAGCGGCGATGTACCGGCTGGCGCCGATCGTGGATGAGCTGGAGCGCCTGGTTCCCGAGCGGGCACCGCATGCCTAGGCGAACGCTCGCTCAAAGCGCACGAGTGAGCGGGATCGGCCTGCACACCGGGTCTTCGGTTTCCGCGACATGCCAGCCGGCACGCTCGGGTCAGGGCATCGTGTTCCGGCGCACCGACCTGCCGGGAGCTCCAGTGATTCCTGCTCGGTTGAGTGAAGTGCAGTCCACCGAACGCCGGACCGTACTGGGACAGGGAGAGACCGTGGTCCAGACCGTCGAGCACCTGCTCGCCGCCACGTCCGCCCTTCAGATCGACGATCTCACAATCGACCTCGACGGGCCGGAGCCTCCCATCGGCGATGGCTCGTTTTCTCCTTACCTGACCGCGCTCGAACAGGCTGGAATCCTGGAGCAGCCTGGTGATCCTGTCGTATACCGGGTGTCTGCTGCCTCCGAGCTGTCAGAGGCAGACTCATCCTATCTGGTTGCCCCTTCGAAGGCGCTTCGCCTCACTACCACCATCGAGTGGCCTCACCCGCTGATAGGGCGCCAGACGGGATCGTACGACATTACCGCACGTAAGTTCGCCAGCGAGCTGGCGGCGGCTCGCACCTTTGGTTTCCTGCGGGAAGCGGATGCATTACGCGCCCGGGGATTGGCGCTGGGCGCCGCACTGGAATCGACTTTGGTGCTGTCGGAAGACGGGTTGGTTGGTGGCGCACTGCGATGGCCGGATGAATTCGTGCGCCACAAGGCGGGAGACATCCTGGGCGATCTGGCGCTCATCGGCGGCCGGGTTCAGGCCCATATCGTCGCCACGAAGCCCAGCCACCAGGGCAACATCGCGTTAGCCCGCTGGCTCACCCGGACCGGACAGCGAGAGGGAGGCGTTGTGATGGACATTGGCCGGATTCTCGACGTGATCCCTCACCGGTATCCATTCCTGCTGGTGGACCGCATCATCGAGGTCGAGGGCACCAGGCGTATCGTGGGAATCAAGAACGTCACGATCAACGAACCGTTCTTTCAGGGCCATTTCCCGGGGCACCCCATCATGCCCGGCGTGCTCATCATCGAGGCGATGGCGCAGGTTGGAGGCATGCTGCTCCTGGGAACGATCGAGGATCCGGACCAGAAGGTGGTCTACTTCATGTCTCTCGACAACGTAAAATTCCGCCGCCCGGTTCTACCGGGAGACCAGCTCCGCTGCGAGCTCGAGATGTTGCAGAACCGGGGGCGAACCTGCCGCATGAAAGGCATAGCGTACGTCGACGGCCAGGTGGTGGCTGAGGCCGAGATGATGGCACGGGTGGTGGATAGGTGATTCACCCAACTGCGTTGATCGATCCCTCCGCGGAGCTGGGTGAAGGTGTGTCGATTGGTCCGTATGCGATAATTGGCCCCGCAGTAACCGTGGGCGATCGGTGCCGCATTGGCCCTCGCGCCACGCTCCAGAAGAATGTCCGTCTGGCCGAAGACGTCCTGGTCGGCGATGGCTCGATTCTGGGCGGCGATCCCCAGGATCTCAAGTACAACGGAGAGGAAACCTGGGTCGAGGTGGGCCAGGGAACGATCATCCGTGAGTACTCCACGATCAATCGTGGTACTACGGCCACGTTCAAGACCACCGTGGGCGCCCGATGCTTCATCATGACATATGTGCACCTGGCCCATGATTGTCATGTTGGAGATGACGTGGTGATCGCGAATGCAACCCAGTGTGCCGGGCATGTCACCATCCACGACCGTGCTATTCTCAGCGGCCTCAACGCCGTCCACCAGTTCGTGACCATAGGGACGTACTCGTTTGTGGGCGGCGGCTCCCGCGTCAACCAGGACATTCCACCATACGTGAAGGCGGTGGGAAACCCGATGGAGCTCTACGGTCTCAACTCCCTGGGCCTGCAGCGAGCGGGCTTCTCCGGTGAGACGGTCGCGGCCCTCAAGCGAGCATACCGGCTCTTCTTCAACTCAGACCTCAATCTCTCCCAGGCGCTCGAGCGGGCCCGCAGCGAGCTACCCGCATTCCCGGAAATCGAGCGCTTTCTTGCTTTCGTCGAGTCGAGCGAGCGGGGCGTGCCCGCGTGATGGCCCCTCTGCCGGTCGGCGTCATCGGGGTTGGGGCGCTGGGCCAGCATCATGCCCGCCATCTCGCGGGCCTTCCCGAAGTACGCCTGAAAGGTGTCCATGACTCCGATGCCGCTCGGGCCGGGATGATCGCCGAGAGCCTCGGCACCCGAGCCTTCGATAATCTGGATGAGCTGCTGGAGCAGGTGGAAGCAGTCACTGTGGCTGTCCCGACTCCGGCACATATCGAGGTTGGTCTCAGGGCTCTGAGTCGTGGAGTACCGGTGTTGATGGAGAAGCCGCTGGCGTCGAGCCTCGCTGAAGCCGACGATCTGATTGCGGCTGCCAAGCGGAAGCAGGTGCAGCTTCAGGTGGGCCACATAGAGCGCTACAATCGTGCGCTCAGGGCCGCGGAGCCCTATCTGGACGGACCGCGCTATATCGAAAGCCTGCGACTCGCACCCTTTCAGCCGCGGGGAACGGACGTGGCCGTGGTCCTCGATCTCATGATTCACGATCTCGACCTCGTGCTACACTTGACGGGCAGCGTGGCTACCGAAGTTCGCGCGTCAGGCCTCCCCGTCCTCTCTCCTCACCTGGATATCGCCAACGCCAGGGTCGAGTTCGCCAATGGCGCAGTGGCACTGGCCACCGCGTCGCGGGTTGCCCGAGACCGGGTTCGCCGCCTTCGGCTGTTTCAGCCGAACGGCTACTTCTCACTCGACCTCGCCACCGGGGCAGGCGAGTTCATGCGGGTTCGTACCGGCTGGCAGCCCGGAACCGGGCGGGAGCTGGCGGATGTCGTCGAACGCATCGTATTGGAGGCACCTGAAGCGGACGCGCTCTCCCTGGAGCTTCAGAGCTTCGTCCATGCGGTGCGAGGACAACGCGAGGTGGTCGTGCGGGGCGAGGAAGGACGGGCAGCGCTCGAGCTCGCGTTGCGGGTTGCCGATGCCGTGCGAACTCCGCCCCTCGCTGTTGCCGCTCACTGATGTTCCAGCGGGCGATGCCTCGCATCTTCATCTCGGCCGGCGAGCCATCGGGCGATCTTCACGGGTCCGGAGTCGTTCGAGCGCTGCGGACGCGCTATCCGGATGCCATCATCGAGGCACTGGGCGGCCCGCTGATGGAGGAGGCGGGCGCCACGCTGCGCTATCGGATGGAAGGGCTCGCTGCGTTCGGTGTGGTGGAAGTGGTCACCAAGATCCGGGCTCATTACCGGCTGTTGAAGGCGCTACAGAAGGACTTCAGGTCCGGGCGGTACGACCTGGTCATTCTGATCGATTATCCCGGCTTTCACGTCCGGGTTGCCGAAGCGGCGCACCGAGCGGGAGCCAAGGTTCTGTACTACATAGCCCCGCAGCTCTGGGCCTGGCGGCCCGGGCGCGCGCGCCGGTTCGCCGCGGCAGTGGATCGCCTCGCAGTCGTGCTGCCGTTCGAGCAGACGTTCTTTGGCGGACTGGGACTTCGCAGCGAGTACGTGGGGCATCCACTGGTGGACCGTGGTCCCCAGCTAGCCCGGGAGCAAGCGAGACACCAGCTCGGGATCAACGGGGCAACCAGGGTGCTTGGGATCTTTCCCGGCAGTCGGGTGCAGGAGATCCGACGTTTATGGGAGCCGTTTCGGGATGCTGCGCTTCAGCTTCTGAAAGAGGGGAGCTGCGATCGGGTGCTTGTGGCCGGAATACCGGAGGGCGTCTACCCGAACCCCGGACCGATCGAAGTGCTGCGCGGAGATCCCTCACCACTCTTCTCGGCCGCCAACGCCGCTCTGGCCAAATCCGGCACCACGACGCTCGAAGCGGCACTGGCCGACACCCCCATGGTGGTAGCCTACAAGGTCCACCCTCTGACGTGGGCCATGTTTCAGCGGGTGCGCACCGTGCGATGGATAAGCCTGGTAAACCTGGTGGCGGGCCGAGCGGTGGTGCCGGAAATCCTGCAGGACCACGCGACGGCGGACGAACTGGCGACTGCAGTGCGACCGCTGCTCACGCCGACGGATCCCGGCACCCTGGCGCAACGCGAAGGGTTGGCCCTGGTTCGTGAACGCCTGGGACAAGCTGGTGCCACCACGCGGGTGGTAGCGCTGGCGAGTGAGTTGCTGGAGCCGTGCGGCTGAAGGTGCCGCCCGGCGCCGCTCGGGCCATCAGTGGCCCAGTGGTGCGATTGCTGGCCTCATCCTGGCGCATCAAGGTGATCCACGAAGAGCGATGGCGAGCGCTGTACCAAGCCAAACAGCCCCACGTCTTTCTGCTGTGGCATGAGGCCCTGCTTCCTCTCTTGTGGCAGCATCGGCAGCAGGATATCGCCATCGTGGTGAGCGAGGCTCGGGATGGCCAATATCTGTCGGATTTGGCCCTGGCGCTCGGCTACGCGGCCGTTCGGGGCTCGAGCACCCGGGGTGGCGCCCGAGCCCTGCTGGGAGCCGTACGGCAGCTTCAGGCTGGGCGTTCGGTGGCCTTCACACCCGACGGTCCTCGCGGACCCCGCCGCGAGCTCAAGCCCGGCGTGGTCGCGGCGGCGCAGCGTGGTGGTGGGGTCATCGTGCCGATACACGCCGAGGCAGACCGGGCCTGGCGATTACATTCCTGGGACCGATTCATGATTCCCAAGCCACTGGCGCGGGTACGGATCTCCTACGGTCTACCCTTCGAAGTGGCCGCCGGCGAGCAGGGGCTGGCAGAAGGGCTGGCCCGCGCGGCTGAAGGGCTCCATGAAGTCTCCAGGACGGTCGCATGAGGCGAAGAGGCGATACCCACCGGCTGGTGCGCTGGCTTTGGACCAGCAGAAGGCCTGACGCACGGCTGGTGCGCCTGGCCCTCCTGCCGGCCTCGGGTCTCTGGCGGGGTGCCATGGCGGTCCGTGAACTGGGTTACTCGCGCGGCTGGTTCGGGATCGAAGACCTGCCGCTCCCCTCCGTGGCGGTGGGTAACCTGACCGTGGGCGGCTCAGGCAAGACTCCCATCGCCATCTGGATCGCCCGCCATTACGTGTCCCGAGGCCTGGTGCCGGGAATTCTTCTGCGCGGTCATGGAAAGGACGAGGTGCTGGTGCACCAGCACGCCGTTCCTGAAGCCCAGGTGGTGGCGGATCCCGATCGTGCTGCAGGCGCCGAGCGGGCGCTCGGTCGGGGTGCGCAGGTGCTGGTGTTGGACGATGCATACCAGCGGCTGGACGTCCGGCGTGATCTCAACATCGCGGTGGTGAGTGCCGAGACGACGCGAGCAGTGCGCTGGCCTCTGCCCGCCGGTCCCTGGCGTGAGGGGCTCAGTGCTCTGGACCGCGCCGACGCGGTAATCGTGACCCGGAAACGAGCCAGTCCCGAAGCAGCGTTGGCTCTGGCGGCCGATCTCCAGCAGAGGGTGCGAGGACCCATTGGAATCGCGCATCTCGGCCTTCGCTACCTGGAGGGAATGGTGAGCGGCGTGCGAAGGCCCGCCTCGGCCCTCTCGGGGAAGCGCGTAGTCGCTGCCTCTGGCATTGCGGATCCGGATGCGTTCGTGGCCCAGACCAAGGCGACGGGCGCCGCGGTGCAGGTGGCCACCTGGAAGGACCATCATGACTACCGGGACGAGGACGTGGCGTGGCTGGCCCATGCTGCCCGCAGGGCAGACCATGTGGTCATCACGCAAAAGGACGCGGTAAAACTCCGGGATCGTTGGCCCAATTCCGTCCCGGAGCCGCTCGTGGCCATGCTCGATTTGGAGTGGGAGGAAGGTGGCGACCGGATCGCCGCTGCGCTCGACGCTGTCGTTACGCCGGTGGATGGTCTGTAAACACAACTCCTGGGAGCGTACCGAACCTTTATGACCACCGTGACCCCGCGTCCGAATCAAGACCTTATCCGTCCCGACAAGGACAAGTTCCTCGGCGAGGAGAATCCATTCGAGGCGATGATGTCGCGCTTCGATTATGCGGCCACGCGTCTGAGCCTCGATCCCGGGCTGTACAAAGTTCTCAGGAGCCCGGAAAAGCAGATCATCGTTTCGGTGCCGATCCTCCGCGACAACGGAGATACCGACGTATATGTAGGATACCGTGTCCTCTACAACACCTCCCGCGGGCCGGCCAAGGGAGGGATCAGATTCGACCTGAACGTCACGTTGGACGAGGTGAAGGCGCTGGCCGCCTGGATGACCTGGAAGTGCGCGGTGGTGAACATCCCCTTCGGTGGATCCAAGGGAGGGGTGGTCTGCGACCCTGCCACCATGTCCAATCCAGAGCTCGAACGGGTAACCCGCCGCTACACGTCAGCTATCATCGAAACACTGGGGCCGGATTCGGACGTTCCGGCGCCGGATATGAACACCAACGAGCGGATGATGGCCTGGATCATGGACACCTACTCCATGCACAAGCGCCATACCGTTACCGCCGTCGTAACTGGCAAGCCGGTGGAGATGGGTGGCTCCCTGGGACGGCGTGAAGCGACGGGGCGCGGCTGTATGCTGGTGACGCGCCAGGCTCTCAACCGCCTGCGCATGCCGGTGCAGGGCAGCCGGGTGGCGGTACAGGGCTTCGGCAATGTCGGCTCCGTCTCGGCGATGCTCATGGAGCAGCAGGGAATGAAGATCATCGCGGTCAGTGACAAGTCCGGCGGGATCTACAACGCCAATGGCCTCAGGATCAAGGAAGTCATCCAGCACGTCCGGCAGCATCGCTTTCTGAACGGCTACAAAAACGCGGAGCAGATTAGCAACGACCAGTTGCTCACGCTGGACTGTGATGTCCTGGTCCCGGCCGCGATGGAGAACGTCATCACCAGCCACAACGCCCTGGATATCAAGGCCCGGATCATTTGCGAGGGGGCGAACGGCCCAACCACTGCAGGGGCGGACAAGATTCTCGAGGAAAAAGGTGTCTTCGTGATACCCGACATCCTGGCGAATGCCGGTGGGGTCACCGTCAGCTACTTCGAGTGGGTCCAGGATCGAGGCGGCTACTTCTGGGACGAAGAAACGGTGAACCAGCGGCTGGAGCGCATCATGGTTCAGTCGTTCGACGAGGTGGCCTCGATGGCCGGACGACATGGGATCAATCTGCGTATCGGAGCATATATGCAGGCGATCGAGCGGGTGGCAGCGGTGCATCGCCTGCGGGGCATGTACGCGTGAGGGTGATGAGGCGGGGAAGCGGGGAAGTGGGGAAGTAATTTCCGGTGCAGATCGCCGTTGCAGCGGTAGGGAAGCT
>DATFFX010000174.1:0-2771 GCA_035249825.1 Gemmatimonadales bacterium
ATGCCGGCGGCTGCCCGCCACGCCTGCCCCATTTCTCCACCAGGCTCGAGGATCAGCACCGCGCGCGCGGTGGAGGCCAGCTCCCTTGCGCAGGCGGCCCCAATCGCCCCCCCGCCGATGACGATCACATCGTAGGTGGTACGCACCTCAACCCTATGAAACTATTTGAAACATGCGAGCGTACTGCCGCCTGACCCGCTCCGTGAGGAAAGAGATGCTTCGGAACCTGTTTGGATTCGCAGTCTTTGCCGTAGTAGCGGTCTTCGCCTTGAAGATTGCGTTTGGGTTATTCGGGCTGGTACTCGGACTCCTTGGCACTGCGCTGTGGCTGGCGTTCATGGGGTTCATGATCTATTTGATCCTGAAACTCTTCGCACCGGCTACTGCCGCAAGAGTGCGGGAGATGATCGCCGGGCACTGACGGCGGAGAGAAGTGGCTATGCCTGAGCTGAGGATGAGCGCTCCAATTCCTCCAGTACTCCCCACACCAACAATGGAATCAGTATCTCGTGGTGGCCGGTGAGGAGGAAACCGGTACCACCACCTCGGGTGGGCCGCTGCACCACGTTCATTCTGGGCCGGTAGTGCCGCTGCATGTCAAAATCCGCCGCAGTGAAATGCGTGGGACGTCCCTGGTTCAGATTCCGCGCAATCGTCAGCGCCTTGAGGAAGACCTCCGGCATCAGAACGGCGCTTCCCATGTTGAGCACGACGCCCCCATGGTGGAGTGCCGGAATCGATCCAGCGAGCCTGCGGAAGTCGCGGTAGCTGGTGGCTCCGATTGAGGCTCCATCCGCAGCCGGGTGCTGGTGGATGATTTCGGCTCCAACGGCAGCATGCACCGTGACGGGAATGTCATGGTCCTGCGCCGCCAGCAGTATCGACGCCTCCGCGCCCGGCAGAGCCTTACGCCGCGCCAGTGCCCGGGAGAGGCCCTCGCCCATTCCCTGATCATCGCCGGCGGCAGCGCGGATGGCCGCATTCATTTCAGCTCCGGTCTCCTCGGCCATTCCGAAGCTGCCGTCAGCCAGCCCCTCCTCGACGTCTTCGCTGGTCCCCCCGAACGCCGCGAGCTCGAAATCATGAATCGCGGCAGCCCCGTTCATCGCGATATGAGTGACCACACGACGCGCCAACAATGCATTGATGAGGGGACCCAGACCCACCTTCACGATGTGTCCACCGAGGAGCAGTACGACCGCATGACCATCGCGCTGGGCTGCCGCAACGTTCTGGATGATTTGACGAAGATCGCGGGCGGCGAGTATGTCGGGTAGGCTCAGGAGAAAAGCTGAGAACGAGCGGTCCGGGCCGGGCGGAGCAGCCAACAGATGTCGGTCCACCTTGTTGGCCCGCCGGGCGACCGGAACTGTCGTCAGACGGCTCAGGTCTGCCTCCTGGTAGGGCACCTCAGCGGCTCATTGCGGACGTGGTCGTACCGGGCAATACCATGTCCTTGAGCCTGAGAGTGATGGTTCCGAAGGGGAACTTGGTGCGGACTTGCACCGGCAGACGCCGGGCGTCGTCCGTCAACCAGATGCGAGTCTCGGATCGCTTCGAGAAAAGGCCCTTCGTATCGATAATCGGGTGCAGCACGAGGCACTGCACTTTGGTCCCGTCAGGCAGCTCCATCTTTTCCCGCTTGAGAACTTCGATGGTGACCGGATTTTTCTCTTTCCGGAAATAGCGGTCGTACCGGTACTTCTTGCCCACCTCGAGAGGTGTGACCCGGACAAAGTAAAAGAATCCCGCATCATCGAGAGGCTCGGCCGGGGTGGCAAAGGTGGTATCGAGCCCGTGCTGGCGAAAATATCCCGAGTCGGGATAGATCTCGTAAACTCGGTGCCTCCGCTTGTCATTCTCCAGGAAATCCTACACGAAACGCCGAGAGTTCAGGTCGGCGGTCCCGACCCAGGACTCGAGCACATCATCGAGTGAGTAGAACGCAGTTTTCCCCTTCAACCGAAACCGCAGCCGAAAGCTCTCGACTCCCCGCACCGTGTCTTTGGAGACCACCTCCAGCGTCGCCGATCCAAGCGTAAGCATGCCCAGCTTGGCGCTGTAGCTGAGCTTTTCGCCTTCGTCGAACGGAAGCGGCGGGGGCGGTGTTGCCGCAGCCGGGGCGGGCGCCTGCAGGAGCGCGATTGCGAGCCGAAGACTGGTCACGACGAGGAGGCCACCTCGGCCGGCCGGTGAGATTCCCGGGGTGCTGCGGGATCTGCAGTGCGGGGGGGAGGAGAGGCTCGCCGCACTGCCGCACGCGATTTCCAGACGTTGAGCAATGCTTCACCAGATCTCACCCGGGTTCCACGCTGGCGAAGGTCGCTGCGTTCGACCGCCGTGATGGTTTCCACTCTGCGGGCATGGCGGGCGGTCCGGGCGTACAACTCGGCGTTGGCGGCCCACCCGCTGGTGGTGAGAAGCGGCGCAGACGTGCCGCGGAAGGCATTGCGCAACGTGACGAGCCGGAAGGCCGCGAAGCCGGAGACCACGTCGTTTACGCCAGGTACACCGACAGCACCTCGAAGCAGAAGGGGGGCGACCCTGCGCGCCCAGCAACGAAGCCGGGACGGCTCACCCTGGAGCCTGGCCTGGGCCACCACGACATCGGCCCCACTTTCGATGCGTCGGACGAGGTCCGGCAGAGAGGCAGGCGCATGCGCAAAATCGGCATGCATCAGTATCGCACAGTCCCGCTTGGGCCGATCGGTCCGCTCCACGGCCTGGCGCAGCAGTTCCTCCATGCTTTCGGCGTAGCCTCGTCGCTCCAC
>DATFFX010000175.1:0-19119 GCA_035249825.1 Gemmatimonadales bacterium
GGTCGTAGTGGGGAATGAGCGTCCTGAACGGGTCGCTGGGATCGCTGGTAATTCGATCGAGGGTGGCGGGAGCGTCTACGTCCCAGAATACGACCAGAGTCTCGGGCGTTTGCAGATCCAATACTGCCTGCTCGAGCAGATCATCGAAGGATCCCACTCCGCTCGCCTTGATCACCAGGTCGGCCCTTCGCGCCTGTTCTACCGCACTCAGTGCACCCTCCTCGGAGCCGCCGGGATATATCACCACTCGGGCCCATTCCGGATCCGGGATGTCGCGGTGTTCCTGCCGCCCATAAACGTCGGGCTCATAGAAGGTGACCTGGTGTCCCCGGGCGTTCAGCGCCCGTATGATGCCGCGGTAGTAGGTGGCGGCTCCGTTCCAGTAAGCAGACACAAGACTGGAGCCAAAGAACGCAATGTCGAGTCCAGCGGACATTACTGTATCTCCACAGGTCGAGGTGGGCTTTCGCGGGATCTCTCCTGGGCTCTGTGCCGCCGGTCGGGGTACGCCTGTCGAACAGGATCGGCCTCTGCGTCTCCACCCAGCTCCTCCATGATCCGCATCAGCTCATCCACTCTGTGACCACAGGTGTGCCGGGCCAGAATTGTTTCCAGTCCCCGGGCAGCCATGGCGGACGCGGCATCTGGATCCGTCAGCAGGGACTCGAGGTGTTGCTGCATCTCGTGCCGGTCACCAGCCACCAGGTAGTCCGACCCCGGCGTGAAGAGTCCCTCGGCATCGTCCCACGGCGCACAGACGAGGGGAATGCCACACGCCAGAGCTTCGAACACCCGGATTGTCGGTATTCCCGGCAGCGCGGCCACGTAGGGCCGGCGCGGGATATGGATCGTGACGCGAAACCGGCCGAATGTGGCCGGCACCTGGTAATTCGGGAGCCATCCGGCATAGGTGATACGTGCATCGGCTAATCGCCTCAACGCAGAGGATGGATATCGTACCCCATGCACGCGAGCCCGGAGTCCCAGGACCTCTACCGGACCAATGAGAAACTCCTCCAGCTCCGCCGTTCGCTCTTCGTCCCCCCAGTTGCCTATCCATACCAGATCACCGACCGACGGAGCTTCTCGGAGCGGCTCGAAGACGCGCACGTCAGCGGCCTCATGCCAGGTCCAGACACGCTGGGCCCATCCCTCCTGCAGATAGCGGCGTCGGATCACCTCTCCGAACGCAAGCACGCCGTCATAGCTGGTGAGACAGTACTTCGACATGCTCTCCCGGTCAGTAAGAGAACGATGGTGGGTGTCATGGAAAAGCAGCTGATACTCCCCGGTTGTGGCACGATGCCGCCCCACCGCCGCAACCAGGGCGGGCTCATTCCATTCGTGCACCAACACCAGGTTCGCTCCCACCAGCTCGCGATCGAGATCCAGGGTCTCCAGGTGGTACTGGCTGCTGCGAAGGGCGGGGTAGGCTCTTTCGAAGCCATCGATCGCCTGGGGGCCGTGCTCCCGGAGTAGGTGCTCACGACTCCAGGCATCTGCCGGCTCCAGCACCTTTACACTGTGCCCTCGTGCCAGCAGCTCGCTGGCTACACCGCGGAGGAAATGTGCATTTCCGTGATTCCAGTCCGAGACCAGTGAGTGGCAGAACATTACGACGCGCACGTCACCTCCTCGTGCATCATACGTCTGCCTGCCAGCACTTTCGTATAGACACCCGAGTAGGCAGACGCCATCCGCCGAGAGGTCAGGGTGAGCGCATGGCGCCGTGCCCGCATCGCCAGCATCTGCCGTAGATCCGGCTCCTGGATAAGGGAGTGGATCGCCAGTCGCAGGGTAGCCGGATCATCCAGCTCCACGAACACAGCCTTGCCGTCCCACTGTTCGCGCAGGGTCGGGATGTCGCTCAATACCAGGGCACACCCGGCCAGCGCTGCCTCGAGAACGGATAGGCCGAATGGCTCATAACGAGCCGGGAAGGCATAGATGCTGGCGCGGGCCAGCCAGTCGGCCACATCTTCCGCCGTTAAGCAGCCAAGCAACTGTATGTGTGAGACCTCGACGCCACCCTCCCGATGTGGGTGCCGCTGCTCTCCGGCCACATAAACGCTCCACGGGAGGCCATCGGCTATCCCGTCCAGGGCCATCAGGTTTTTGGCAGGGTCCCACACGCGGCCGGCCGCGAAGACGATTTCTTCTTTGTTGCCGGGAGTGAGCTGAGTGCTGTCCCGGCCATTCGGAATGACCTGCCCACGCTCGACACCGTAGTAACGCCGCAACGAGTCCAACATGGACTGGGAAGGTGCAATCACAGCGTCCGCCGAGGCGAGTCCCTTCGTCATCGCGGAGCGGTACCGCTGCCAACTGGATGGTGCCGGGACATTCCAGACTGCCTGCCACCAGGACAGAACGCAGGAATGCCCCACGGCAACCGTTGGGGCATCGTAGCCGTTCGAGGCGTAGACCGGATCGTTGACGTGCACTATGTCTGGGCTCACATGGGAGCATAGTTCCAGGAGCCAGCGCTTGCCTTCGGCCACGTCGCGCCAGGGTTCATCCATCCACGGGAGTCTGAATGAGCTCTCGAAGACCCCCAGGATGGCCGACTGCTGCGCATCGCTGCGCTGCCTGGGAGAGGCAGGTCCTCCCATCGTTGCCAGTGCGATCTCGAATCCCTGATCGCTGAGCGCCCGCGCCAGGTCGATCGCATAGGTCCAAACACCGCCGACTGTGTCAGCGGTCATGAGGATCCGAACTGGTCTCGGTTGCCGCATCATGGCATGAGTCCCGAGCCGGCCAGCACGGCTTCTGTGCTCCGCCGCAGAGTGCTGTCGATGCCAGAATCCGTTGCGCGGGTTCGCCCATAGATCCGATCGACTACGGCGGCCAGCTCCGTGAGCTGCTCGGCGCGAGGATCGAACTTTCCACCGGCAGCGAGCCGGCTTGCCCAATCCAGTGCGGCGCGGCCTCCCCACTCGTCCGGCGGGCTGCTGAGTCGCTCGCACGAGGTCCCTCGGAATCGTTCGACCGTGAAGTCATAGAACGAGCCGGCCACGTTTCGCAGCGCCGCACCGCCGCTGGTTCCATAGAAGGAAGCCTCGATTACCGCGTCCCGGCCGGCCGGCAGATTCCAGGAGCAGGCGAGGCGTACAGTAGCGCCACCCTCGAGATCCAACTGTGCGATCGCGTAATCCTCCACCTCCTCTGACGGGAGTACCAGGCGCTTGCCGCGGGAGTACAGCTGGCTGGTAGCCCGCACCACTTTCTCGCCTTGCAGAACCCAGAGGGCCAGGTCAACCAGATGAGAGCCCAGGTCGATCACACAACCGCCTCCCGATAGCGTGGCGTCATAGAACCAGGGCTTATCGGGGCCGTAGGCATTATGGAAAACGAGATCGGCAGTGTACACCGTGCCGAGCTCTCCAGTACGAATGAGCTCGCGTATTCGGCTCACACCGCTGATGAAGCGATAGGAGAGATCCACCTCAATGAGCTTGTTCGCTGCCCGGGCAGCTGCCACCACTCTGGAGGTTTCTCGCTCAGTGCGTCCGAGTGGTTTCTGGCAGAAGACTGCTACCCCCCGCTCGAGGGCGGCGATCGACTGATCCGCGTGCAGCGCGCTCGGTGTAGCGATCACCAGTCCGTCCAGGCCGGCATCCAGTAGCTCGTCGAACGTCCCGCACGTCTTACAATTTCCGATCTGACTCGCAACCGTGGCGTGCTCCACGACCGAATCCGTGACCGCTCCAATCTCCACCATTCCGCTGCGAGCCAGCGCTTCCAGCCGGTTCCGTCCGATCCAGCCGACGCCAAGAAATCCCACCCGGGGCAGGCCGACCTTGCCGCCCACACTGCTCGTCATGTGCGTACCAGTGCCTTGAGGAATCCATCCGGCCGATTCCGCATCATTTCGAACGCGCTATCCAGTTCGTCGAGATCGAAGCTGTGGGTATACAGAGCCGCTGGGTCCAGCACACCGGTCGCTACAGCTTCTACCGCGTGGCGAATTCCATCGACATAGACGGCTGGATCCCGCTCGTGGGCGTTGATGACATCGAGCCCCCGCCAGTTCCAGAGCTGCATGTTCACCTGACGTGGGGCGTCCTGGTGATATCCGGCGATGATCAGCCGCCCGCGTATGCGGGTGAGCTCACCTGCGAGGTCAAGCGGCTCCTGCATGCCGACGACCTCGATCACCCGGTCGGCTCCTTCCCCTCCGGTCAGCTGGCGCACCTGTTCGATGATGCGGCCGTGATCTTCCATCTTGATGGTGACATGCGCGCCTGCGTCTCTGGCGAGGTCGAGCGCAAAGGGCCTGCGAGAGATGGCGATGACCCGTGCGCCGGCCTGGCTGGCGAGCCGGGTAAGAAGCGCGCCTAGAAATCCGATGCCGATGATTGCAACAGTGTGCTCCGGGCCTATATCCGACCGCCGGAACACGTTCATGGCGCAGCCGAGCGGCTCGCCCGGAAACGGCGTGTCGCCGAGACTCTCGGGTAGTGCTACTACAGCCTCGGCAGCGGCGATGTCGTACTCGGCGTAGGCCCGATAGGAGAGAGCCGCCACCCTTTGCCCCAGGAGGAGTGCCGGATTGCCCGGCCCGATAGCGTCGATGAATCCCCATCCTTCATGTCCCGGTGATCCTGGCGGACTGGGGTATTCAAACCATGGCCTCCCTTCCCACAGTGGAAGGTTCGAGCCACAGACGCCGGATCCCTGGAGCCGCACTCGCACTTCCCCGGGCCCGGGCTCCGGCACAATGAGGTGCTCGATCTCCACCTGACCTGGTCCTGACACAACCGAGGCTCGCATCGTCTGAGTCGCGCGCCGCGGTGCGGCAGACGGCGCACTAGCGGCGGACACCGGCAGCCTTTCGCGCCCCCGCAGTGCTGGTGGATGCCGCAACTCTGGGACTGATCCTGGATTCAGTCAGCCAGCGCGTCAGCCGCTCGAGGCCATCTTGCACACTGACTCGGGGTTTCCACCCGGTCGTACGCTGGAATTTCGCGGTATCGGAGACATAGTAGCGCTGATCGCCAGGCCGCCATACGTCGAACGCGATTTCAGGCTTCTGTCCCAGGAGCTCTCCGATGAGATCGATGAGCTCGAGGAGGCTGACCGTATTACCCGGGCCACCACCGATGTTGAATGCCTGGCCGGAATCACTGGCCATGTGCTCTTGTGCCAGCAGGAACGCGTCGACCAGATCGTCTACGCAGAGGATGTCGCGTACCTGCCGGCCATCTCCGTACAGCACGATCGGATGACCCTCCATTGCGCGGATGAGAAAGTGAGCGACCCAGCCCTGATCTTCAGTACCAAACTGATGTGGCCCATAAATGCAGCTCATTCGAAACACGATTGCAGGTAGGCCATAAGTTCGCGCGTAATCGAGAACGTACTGGTCCGCGGCGCCCTTCGAGCAGCCATATGGACTGTGGAAATCCAGCGGCCGGCTTTCACTCACGCCGGTGCGCCGAAGCGACGGATCGGTTGGCTCGTAACGCAGGTTTCGTCTCCGGAGACCGACGTCTTCGAGCGCTCCGTACACCTTATTGGTCGAGGTAAACACCAGTGGAGGAGGCGTCGCCTGGGCTCGCAGTGCCTCCAGCAGGTTAAGGGTGCCTCGCGCATTTACCTCGAAATCTTCGATCGGGTCGTTCAGGCTGGTGGTCACCGCCACCTGGGCCGCGAAATGAAAGACCTGGGCCGCACTATCCACTGCATTGCGAAGAGCCTCCGCATCCCTGACGTCGGAGACTTCGATGTCTACCAGCGCGCCGTGGGTATCGCGGAGCCAGCGAAGGTTTTGCTCGACGCCCGGGCGGGCCAGGTTATCGAACAGCCGGACGGGCCGGCCCGCCGTGAGAATGCGGTGCGCCAGATTGGTTCCTATGAAGCCGGAGCCGCCGGTAATCAGGATTGGACGAGCAGAGCTGCGGGTCATACCGTGAGCCCTCTGGCCGCCAGCTCCGCGGTAGCCTCCTCGACCCGATCGGTGGCGGCCTGTCCTTCGAGCCAGCTCGCCAGCTCAACCAATCCTTCCTCCAATTCGACTCGAGGGTCATACCCCAGGGAGGCGCGGGCGCGCGAGATATCGGCGAAGCAGTGCCGAATGTCCCCCACCCTGTATTTGCCGGTGATCTCCGGCTCGAGGTACTCCTTCCCCATCACAGCGGCGATACGCTCGGCGATCTCTCGCACTGTATAGGAGTTGCCGCTGCCGATATTGAAGACTTCTCCCGCGGATTGAGGCCGCTCCAGGACCAGGCAGCATGCCTCGGCCACATCGTACACGCTGACGAAATCGCGGCGCTGCATGCCATCCTCGAACACTGACGGCCGGTTCCCGTTGAGGAGGCGTGCGGCGAAGATGGCGAGGACCCCGGTGTAGGGATTCGAGAGCGCCTGCCGGGTCCCGAACACGTTGAAGAAGCGCAACGCGGTCGTCGGGATGCGATAGGCCTGCCCCACCATAAGGCACATCCGCTCCTGATCGAACTTCGAAAGAGCGTACACCGAAGCCAGCGCCGGCAGCTTCGTCTCGGGAGTCGGCACTGGAGTCAACGCCTCGCCCCGCTCGTCCCGGACTTCCCACTCGCCTGCGCGAAGCTGATCCAGGCGTCTCTCCTCTCCAGTGCAGAAGGTGCCGTCGCGGCGCCGATACAGTCCCTCGCCGTAGAGGCTCATGCTGGAGGCCACGACCAGTCGCTCGACCGGATCGGCTGCCAGTGCCTCCAGGAGCACGGCAGCGCCCAGATTATTTATGCTGGTGTAATGGGCGATCTCGTACATGCTCTGGCCCACGCCAACGGCCGCGGCAAGGTGGTACACCGCTTCGATGCCGGACAGAGCGCGCCGCACTGCATCGGGGTCACGGACATCACCAGTGACAAGCTCGATGGCCGAGTCGAGGTATTCGGGGCGTTGCGCGCCGGCCCCATGTACCTGGGGAGAAAGATTGTCGAGGACGCGCACCCGGTGACCCCGGGCGAGCAGCGCGTCAGCGAGATGTGATCCGATGAATCCGGCGCCGCCCGTGATCAGGACGTGTTTACCCATGCGTGCGTTCTCCTTGATCAGACCGCGGGTCTGTCGGTCCAGGTACCTGCTTCGATGTAGGCGCGGCGCCGCTCGACAAATGGAAACTCTCCGGGCTGCTGGGGATCACTGCGCCGGGCGCTCTTGGCTACCCGCCGCTGTAGTCGTTCGGCAAAGTAGGGCACGGTCCGTTCGAGCCCCTCGCGCAGCGCGACAGTGGGCGACCATCCCAGAAGGGTTTGCGCTCGGGTAATGTCCGGCCGTCGCTGCGTCGGATCGTCCTGTGGCAACGGCCGGTATTCGATGGTGAGCTTCTTGCCGCACACGTCCGCGATCGCTTCGGCGAGTTGCCTGATGGAGAACTCGCCAGGGTTGCCGAGGTTCACCGGATCGTGCAGCCCATCCGCGTTCATGAGCCGCATCAATCCATCCACCAGATCATCCACGTAGCAGAACGAGCGAGTCTGTCCGCCATCGCCATAGAGCGTCAGCGACTCGCCACGAAGTGCCTGCACGATAAAGTTCGAGACCACCCGGCCATCGGACTCGGCCATGCGGGGGCCGTAGGTGTTGAAGATCCGCGCAATCCGGGTATCCACCTTGTTCTGGCGGTGATAGTCCATCATCAGGGTCTCGGCCACACGCTTCCCTTCGTCGTAGCAGGAGCGCGGGCCCACGGTGTTGACGTTGCCCCAGTAGCTCTCGGGCTGGGGATGCACGTGCGGCTCGCCGTAGACCTCGGATGTGGATGCCTGCAGAATGCGCGCACCGACCCGGCGGGCCAGCACCAGCATATTGAGCGTTCCCATCACATTCGATTTGACGGTCTTGATGGGGTTGTACTGGTAGTGTATCGGCGAAGCAGGGCAGGCCAGATTGTACACCTGGTCGATCTGGAGAAGCAGCGGCTCGCAGACATCGTGCCTCAGGAGCTCGAAGCTGCCATAGTCGAGTAGGTGCCGGACGTTGTCGCGCCGCCCCGTGAAGAAATTGTCGAGGCATACAACATCGTGACCTTGGAGAACCAATCGCTCACACAGGTGCGATCCAATGAACCCCGCACCACCAGTCACCAGCACCTTCATTACGTTCACCGTATTGCCGTAGTGCACCCGCCGACTTACACCGTATTGCCGCGGTGGGTAAGTACCATGCGGAGGATGCCCGACAAGGTACTTACGTGTCGGTGATCTTCCTCACGGGATGCGGAACTTCGGCGGTCGAGTAGGCTTTTCTGCCTATCTGGTGGGTGTCAACCGGCATGCCGCGCTCACCGGCGCATTTTCACCCCGGCTTCAGCACGGGAGTGCACCCCGAGCTTGGCGAGCACGCGTTGCGTATGATGACGTGCCGTGTGGGTGCTGATGTGAAGAGCCGCGGCGATCGCCGTGTTCGAGCGGCCCTGAGCCAGCAGCGTGGCGACCTCCATCTCTCTCGCGGTTAAGCCATACCGCAGCTGGAGGTACGCGGCACGGCTGCCGTTCACTCCATTGCCGCCGGACGTGCTACGATGTTCCTGTAACTGGCTTCGGAGCTCGCGCATCTCCCGCAGCGAGTCACGAATCCTGTCGATGAGGGCCTGGCCGTCTCGTCGCAGGCCGGAGACCGTGGAAAGAAGGTCCTGCAATCGATCGGCTGAGACGTCGGCCGGCGTCCGACTCGATCCTGTTCCGGCGCGCCTGGTTCTCTGCACGGTAACCTCTTGTGGATCTTAGGCTCGACGGTTGTCACGGCTTGCCAGTGTGGTCCCTCGGTATCTCATTGTAACACGATCTATTCGTCGGTAAACCGGCCAGCCTATTCTATGAAGAGTGACAGATGAATCTCGCAGCAACTAGACGAGCGCTCCATCTGAAGGGGATAACCCCCGCTTCCGTGCTCCCCGAGGCCAGCGGAGGACGCCTGGAGGAAGCCGGCATTCGTCTGGCCCGCATCGTCGAGGGAGAAAGCCTCGCCATGATTCCCATCGGAGTACCTGAAGCGTGGCCTGGATCTGTGGCATACCTCGATGGGATACAGAAGTCCGAGATCGTCGGGTACGTGGGCTCTGCTCCGTTGTTCTTGGCCGAGATCGCCGCAGCAGTGCGGGAACGGCGGGAGCGCCGCTTACATACCATCGTCGAAGCTCGTCGCATGCTCCTTCTGGGCCGGCCGGCAGCTCTGTTGGAGGTAGCGGGTACCGCTGAACCGCTGGAGACGATCCCGCTCCCGGACGATGAGCCCGTCCATCCTCTTCGAGACCTGCTTAACGCCGGCAATGCCGTGGATCATGCTCGTGGAGCGCTGGAAATCGTGGTCGGCGACTTGTACCGTGAGCGCTGCCCAGGCTGGGTGATAGTCGATGGCAGCCTGGCTGTCAGTCCACGCTGGGCGGAGGATACCCACATGGTGGCTATCTCCAAGAGCCACTCGATTCTTCCATTCGACGGCGTTGACCTCGAGCGGTACCTCAGACTGACATGCGGCCATCGTTCCTCGGTGTACGCTCCGGTGACCCGCACCCTGGCGCCGGTCCGCGCATGGGGCCTCAGACTATGGCCCTGGGAAGGGAAGGATCTGCTGCACGGGTTGGTTCGGGTGGAGGTCGCCCCGGCGAATGAATCCACTGAGCGGGCCAACGCGATTTCCCGCTGGATTATGGCAGATCGGGCGCCGGTCAGCGCTCCGGATCGTCGTTGGGATCGGCTCCTCTATGGCATGTACAGTGTGGAGCAATACCTGAAGGCCAGAACCCAGTGAAGAGTGAACCGTTTACTGTTCACGCCTCCACCAGGCATATTTCTCTGCATGATCGATACTCCTCCTCTCGGCCGCGTCGTGGCGACCGAGCTCAAGCCCTCTACTCCGCACCAGTTCCACTTTTGGACCGCTCGCGAGAGTCCGATCGGCATAGGGGCAATCGTCCGCGTCGAGGAGCACGGACGCGTGGTGTACGGAGTCGTGACGGATGGATTTGCCTATTCCGACCTGGTCACACCGATGCACGCGGTGATCGGCGCAGATGGCGATCCGGTGGCGGCTGGTACCGAGGCCACCGTTCGAGCGGAGATCAGGCTCTTTACTGCCGCCGTGCTGCGGCAGATACCGGAGGAGCCGCTTCAGCCGGTGCCGCTCGGGTCCGTCTGGCTCGCTTCCGACAGTGACGTGGTTCTTGCGCTCCGAATGGATGCGTATACTGGCGGCGAGCGACCTACGGGGATTCCGGTGGGGCTCTATGCTGCCGGCGGCCTCGAGGCACCGGTCTACCTCGACTGCGACTTCCTTCTGGGTCCGGAGGCGGCGCATCTCAACATTACCGGCGTCTCCGGCCTGGCCACCAAGACGAGCGCCGTCGAATTCCTGTTGAGCAGCATTTTCCAGACATTTCCAAGCCACAAAGGGTCTGTGGCCGCCGTTTGCTTCAACGTCAAGGGTCCCGACCTCTGTTTCCTCGATCAGGCAGCCGCCCTGGGTGAGGAAGATGCCCGGCAGTACGCCCGGCTCGGTCTTCGCGCCGAGCCGTTCAGCGACGTCCACTACTATGCGCCGCTGAAGCCGGATGGGGTGAATCTGAACAGCCTTCGGACCCACGAAGCATTAGCCGGCAACACCGAGCCGCTGGTATGGGGTCTGAGAGAGGTGCTCGACTTTGCCGAAGTCGTGCTCAATCGCGACGACATCGACGCCAAGGCCGATGCATTCATCGATTTCCTCGCCGAGCGGGTGGTTGGACGGGAGTACCTGGACGAGATGCTCCGGGGAAAGCCCTTTCAGGTGCAGAGCTTCGCCGATCTCGACGAGTTCTTTCGCTCGATCTTCGACTTTATGGAGGCGATGGGGAGAGGGTCCGAAGTATGGAGGACGCATCACGTCGCGACCATACGCAAAGTGCGGAATCGTCTCAGCAACATCAGCACCCGATCCAAGGGCCTGGTTACCGATGATGGCGTCTCCAACGACCTGCCCTGGGGGCGCTTCAATGACCGCAGTGTACATGTCATAGACGTGGCAGGCCTCGACCCGTTGGCGCAGGACCTGGTCTTTGCCCGGATTGTGTCGAAGCTGAGAGAACACCTGGAGCGGCGTGATCTCGGGGTGGATCATGTTGTGGTCTTTGTAGACGAGCTCAACAAGTACGCCCCGGCAGATGGGCCTGATACTTATGTGAGAAAGATGCTGCTCGACCTTTCCGAGCGTGGCCGTTATCTGGGCCTGGTGCTTTTCTCCGCCCAACAGTTCCGTTCCCAGGTGCAGCGACGAGTGGTAGGCAATGCCGGTACCGGCATCTACGGGCGCATGGATGCCGATGAGCTCGCCATGCCGGCCTACGGAACGATCTCGCCAGCTACCAAGATCAAGCTGGCCACCTTGCCCAAAGGCGAGCTGATGTTGCGGCATCCCCACTTCACGCAGCCCATTTTCGTCAAGTTTCCGCGTCCTGCCGTGCTGAATAGTCGCGAAGGAATCGAGCGCTTCCCACCAGCCGCCGAGCTTCCGTTCGCCGACGCGGTCGCTCGCCAGATGCGGCGGCTCGATCGCCGCGTCTCGTCCGAAGCGATTCGCGCCCTGATCGATGGCCGCCGGGAAGAGGACGTTCGTCGCGCCCTGTCCGCGACTCGGCGGGAGCGGCCGGTCGATCCATATGCCTATTTCACGGCGTGTCTTGGTCGCCGGGTGAACGGCGAGATCGTGGCATCTCGGCGCGGGATTCCTGCCCTGAAGCGAGCTGACGATTCCTACGGCGGGTAAGCAGGTAAGTGGGTAAGCGGGTAGGCGGGTAAGCGGGTAAGGGCAGTATCGGCTGAGCCGCGAGGACTGTCAGCACTCGGGCGTGTTCCCCGAGTCCCTCCCGCTTCTCGTACGCTCTCCGCGAGGGATCGCCCGAAATTCTTCTTACCCACTTACCCACTTACCCACTTACCCGCTTACCCGCTTACCCACTTACCCGCTTACCCACTTACCCGCTTACCCTTACCCGCTTACCCACTTACCCGTATCCCCGCTTACCTGCTTCCCCGCTTACCCCTTATTCTCCACCCGTGAAACTGGCTCACATCGCGGACTCCCACCTCGGCATCCGGCAGTACCACCGGCAGACTTCCAGCGGCATCAATCAACGTGAAGCAGATGTGGCGCAGGCGTTCCGTGCGGCAATCGATGAGGTCATCGATACCCGCCCTGATGCCGTAGTGTTCGCGGGCGATCTCTTCCATTCGGTGCGCCCCACCAACGCGGCGATCGTCTTTGCGTTTCGACAAATTCAGCGCCTTCGCGAGGCTCTTCCCGAAGCGCCCATCGTGATGATCGCCGGTAACCACGACACGCCGCGCTCAGTTGAGACAGGATCGATCCTGCGCCTGTTCGAGGAACTGGGAGTGGACGTCGCGGCCGAGGAGGCCCGGCGCCTGGTTTACTCCCGCCTGGACCTGAGCGTCCTGGCTGTCCCGCACCAGGTTATGAGAGCGGCGGAGAGGCCTCTGCTGCAGCCCGAAGGTCCGGAACGTCATCGTCTCCTGGTGCTGCACACTGAGGTGGAAGGCGAATACCCGATCAGCCGTGGCGCCGCCGAGTATGGTGGTGCCGTTGTCAACCGGGCCGACCTGCACCTGGACGAATGGAGCTATGTCGCTCTCGGCCACTATCACACTCAGCACCAGGTCGACCGGCGGGCCTGGTACGCAGGATCACTGGAATACGTGGGACCGAATCTGTGGGGGGAGCTGGCTGACGATACCGCACATGGCTCGCATGGAAAGGGGTGGCTGCTCGTTGACATGGATACCGGCCGGGCCGAGCGTCGTAACATCGCGTCTGCCCGGAGAGTCCTGGACCTGGAGCCGGTGCAGGCCGAAGGTAAATCGGCGGCCGTTATCGATGACCTTATCGCCCGGCGCTTGGCAGCGGTGGACGGAGGAATCTCGAACAAGATCATACGCCTCCGGGTGTTCGATATTCCTCGCCATGTGGCTCGCGAGCTGAACCACAGTGCCATCCGCGCGTACAAGACCGACGCACTGCACTGCCACATCGACCTTCGCCGACCCGAGGTCCACCGGATAGTTGGGATGGGCGCGCCAGGCCGGCGGCAGACTCTGCCGGAGCTGGTAACGTCATATCTCGAGAACCGAGCTCTCCCGGCTGAGCTCGACCGGGAGGCATTCGTCCGGCTGGGCCAGGAGCTGATGGATACGGTGGAGCGCGAGATGGCTGGCGGCTGATGCGAATAGATCGTCTGCGGCTCCTGAATTTCCGCCAGCACGAGAACACCGAGATCGAATTCGGCCCCGGGCTGACCGGCATCATTGGGCCGAATGGGGCGGGGAAGACCACTCTGCTCGAAGCTATCGCCTGGGCCATGTATGGCATGCCCGCAGCCCGCGGCAATCGTGAGACTCTGCGGCGACGCGGCGCGCCCCCCCGTGCGCGGGTCGAAGTCGAGGTCGAGTTCACGCTGGGTGCGCATCACTACCGGATAGTTCGCTCGCTCACCCATGCCGAGCTATATCAAGACGGCGATCCATCCGCGATCGCCAACAGCATTGGGGCGGTCACCGAGCGTGTGACCCGGGTGTTGGGCATGACGCGCGACGAGTTCTTCAACACCTACTTCACAGGGCAGAAGGAACTCGCCGTCATGGCTGCCATGAGCGCACCCGAGCGCGCCCAGTTCCTGTCTCGGGTGCTGGGTTATGAGCGGCTGCGCGTCGCGCAGGACCGGCTGAGGGATAAACGATCGGCCCTGCGCGCCCGCCTCGAGGGACTGCGGGCAGGAATACCCGACCCGGCCGAGCTCGAGGCCGCACGGAAACAGGCCGAGGACCGACTGGCCTCAGCACGTGCCGGCGAGATGGCGGCCGCAGCGTCCAACGAGACCGCCGAGCAGCGGCTGTCCACGATCCGTCCGCAGTGGCAGCAGCAGCAGCAGCTGCGGGAAGCGGCGTTGAGCATCGAGGCAGAGCTGCGCGTTGCCGGCAGCCAGGCCGCCGCAACCACTGAGCGCAGCGACCGGCTGACCCGGGAAGTCGAGGAGGCCGTGACCGCCCGGCAGAAGCTGGAGGAGGTCCGTCGCCGGCTGGAGCCACTTCCCGGCTTGAGGAAGGAGGCGGGGACTTTGGAGCAGCAGGCGAAAGCCTTCGCAGGCCGGAAGAGCTATCATGCGCAGCTGACCGAGGTACAGTCTCATCTGACCTCGGTCGAAGAGCGCGTTTCCCGGCTGCCGGCGAAGGCGCTTCTCGATTCCGCGCAGGAGCGGGTCAATGCGCTCCGGGCCTCCCTCACCGCGGCAATGCTGGAGGGCGAAGAGCAGCGGACCGTCTGGGTTCGCGATGCTCAGGATGCAAAAACCAAGCGTCAGGGACTACTGGATCAGTATCAGGAGCTGCAGGACCAACGCCAGCGGATCGTCAGAGCTGGTGCGGAAGGTGTGTGTCCGACCTGCGCCCGGCCACTCGGCACCGAATTCGCCAAGGTCCTCGAGCTGCTCGACCGGCAAATCGAGGAGGTGCGCTCGAACGGGAACTATTACAAGAAGCGTATCGATCAGTTACAGGAGGAGCCACCTGCTCTGATCGAGGTGGACCGGCGCCGTCTGACACTGGAGGCCGAACTGTCGGATGCCACCGCCGAGCTGGGACGGCTCAACGCGCAAATTCATGAGGCCGAGCCGCTCCGGGAGGAACAGAGCCGGCTGCTTACGCGGGTGCGCGACCTTCAGAGTGCGCTTGAAGGTCTCGCCGGGTCGTACGACCAGGCGCGCCATGAAGCAGTGCTGCGGGAGACCCGGTCCCTCGAGCCATTAGAGCTTCAGGCGGAACGGTACCGGGCCTTGGCGGAGCGAGCCGATGCCCTGTCCGCGGAGCTCCAGGACGCGGGAGCAGCGGGTCTCGTCATCGCAGCCGCCATTACGGCCTTGCGCTCGAAGCTCGAGGCGCTGAAGTACAGTGAAGCCGCTTTCACTGAGCTCCGGGAGGCGGAGATATCGGCGGAGCGGGCCCGCCGAGAGGCGGAGCTGGCGTTGGTCCGCGCACGCGGAGAGCACACCGCTGCCCGCGAGGCGGTCGCGGCGATCGCCCACTGTGAGGCGGAGCGAAACGAACGGGAGCGGGCGGCAACGGAGACAGCCGGCGAGCTGGCGTTGCACCAGGAGCTCGATCGTGCGTTGACCGATCTGCGTGACGAGCTGAACTCCACCCTCCGTCCCGATCTGTCGGAGCTCGCGTCCGCATTCCTCCGTGACCTGACCAATGCCCGGTATACCGATCTCGAGCTCGACGAAGATTACGCGGCAAGGTTGCTCGATGATGGTGACCCGAAGGCGGTGATCTCAGGGGGTGAGGAGGACATCGCCAACCTTGCGTTGCGGCTGGCCATCAGCCAGATGATCGCCGAGCGGGCGGGACAACCGCTCTCGTTGCTGATTCTCGATGAGATCTTCGGTTCACTGGATGAGGACCGGCGTAGTGCCGTGATCGAGCTGCTGCGAAGTCTTGCCGACCGTTTTCCCCAGGTCATCCTGATCACCCATATTGACTCGGTCCGCGAAGGGTTCGACCGGGTGGTTCGCGTGGGTTACGACCTGGCCAGCGGGGTGGCCACGGCACGTGACGAGCCTCTGGGAGACCGTGATGTGGCGGCCTGACCGCAGTGTGCGGGGCCCGGAGCGTGCGACCATCCGCGATATCGAGTCCTTGAACCGGGTGTTTACCGAGGCCTTTACCGATCGGTATAGCCGGGATGGGCTGGTGGGGGTCAGGGTACCACAACTGAACAATCTGGTCTGGCGCTACGCCCTGGAGGACGCTGGTGACGGGGCAATGGTATGGCGGGACGCCGAAGGACACATGGTGGCCTTCAATATGGTTCACCACTCCGGGACTGAGGGGTGGATGGGGCCGCTCGCCGTTCGTCCCGACCGGCAGGGGGAGGGTCTCGGATCCGCCATGGTCCGTACCGGCATCGAATGGCTGCGCTCCCAGGGAGCCACCACGATCGGCCTGGAAACCATGCCCCGAACGGTTGATAACATCGGGTTCTACAGCCGGATAGGGCTCGTGCCGGGGCACCTCACGGTCACGCTTGTGCGCGATGTGCCTCGCCGCTCTGTGGGAGCAACGGAACTCCTGTCGGCCGCCGGACCGGCGCTCTCCGACTCGATGGAGGAATGTCGCCGCCTTTCGGACAAGCTCTTGCCTGGGGTTGATTTTACCCGCGAACTGGCCCTGACTCGCGACCTCGGCATCGGGGATACGACCCTCACTCGTGATCAGGGAGTCCTGGCGGGCTTCGCCTTGTGGCACTCGACCCCCCTCGCGGCGGGTCGCCCCAAGGATGAGCTGCGAGTGCTGAAGCTGGTGGCTGCTACACCGGCTGCTTTCGAGCGACTGATCCAGTCGGTGCAGCTCTCTGCAACAGCCGAGCGCGTCACCCGAGTGGCTATTCGATGCCAGACCGAATTCAGCTCCGCGTACCTCAAGCTCATCGAACTCGGGTATCGGGTGCACTGGACTGATCTGCGGATGCTGCTCCACGACTATCCGCAGCGATCGCCGGCCGCAGGCATTCTGATGTCGAATTGGGAAATCTGACGCATGACGCGTGAACGGTCGCCCTGATTACATTCAGGGGTATGGCCCCACCGAGCTGGAAGTGCCCCCTATCCTGCAAGCGTTGTTCTCCTAGGTATTAGTCATGTGCGGCATTGTCGGATTCCTCGGCAAGACCGGCGAGAAAGCCGCGCTCACCGCTCTCGCAGAGCGAATGTCCATCTGCCTGAGCCACCGCGGGCCGGATGATGCCGGTGTGTGGGTTGACGAGCGGGTCGGTCTGGCCCTGGGCCATCGTAGATTATCGATTCTGGATCTTTCCCCGATGGGCCATCAGCCGATGGTCTCCGGATGTGGCCGCTACGTCACCACCTTCAATGGCGAGATTTATAACTATCTCGACCTCCGGGCCGAGGTCGAGCGAAGTGGCCCCGTGCAGTGGCGGGGCCGCTCTGACACCGAGGTCATTCTCGCGGCATTCTCGCGCTGGGGCATCGGGCCGGCGCTCGAGCGGATGACCGGGATGTTCGCGTTAGCTGTCTGGGATCAGGCCGATCGCGTGCTTCACATCGCGCGTGACCGGCTGGGTGAGAAGCCACTCTACTATGGCTGGCTCGATGGGACCCTCGTCTTTGGTTCGGAGCTCAAGGCTTTCAGGGTGCACCCGGAATGGAAAGGGGAGATCGACCGCAGGGCTCTGGTCCTGTTTCTCCGTTACGGCTACGTCCCGGCTCCGTACTCGATCTATACCGGGATTCGGAAGCTCTGGCCCGGAAAGGTCCTTTCAGTTCGCGCGGATGGCTCTTCCGAAGAGCATCCATATTGGTCCGCCCGCGAAGTCGCGGAGCGCGGTATCACCGATCCTTTCGAGGGAACTGACGCTGAGGCCCGGGACACGCTGGAGACGCTGCTCTCTCGGGCCGTAGCCCGGCAGATGGTTGCAGATGTTCCGCTCGGCGCCTTTCTCTCCGGGGGTATCGACTCGTCAACGGTGGTGGCGCTCATGCAGGCACAGAGCGCCCGTCCAGTCCAGACGTTCACCATCGGTTTTCGTGAACCGGGTCACAACGAAGCCGAGCACGCCAAAGCCGTTGCCCGGCATCTCGGCACCGATCATACCGAGCTATATGTGACTCCAGCTGAGGCCATGAATGTGATCCCCCGGCTGCCTCAGTTGTACGACGAGCCATTCGCGGATCCGTCCCAGATTCCAACCTTCCTGGTGGCACAGTTGGCCCGGCGCAAGGTCACGGTCAGCCTGTCCGGCGACGGCGGCGATGAGTTGTTCGGCGGCTATAACCGGTACTTCATCGGACGCGGTATGTGGCAACGCGTGGGATGGTTGCCCTCGGGAGCCCGCGGGCTCCTGGCCGGTGCGATTACCACCGTTTCGCCGTCACACTGGAATCGTGTGCTGGGCGCATTCATGGCGCTTGCTCCCAGCCGGCTGCGCTACCCAAACCCTGGAGACAAGCTGCATAAGCTGGCGCTGGTGCTGGGCGCTCGCGACCCTGATGAGGTGTACCTCGGCCTGACCTCTCATTGGCAGCAACCCTCATCAGTCGTTCTTCAGGGTGGCGATCCGGGCGGGCTCCCTGGGAACGGTCTAGGCGGAGCGGAACTGTCGGACTTTACCCAGCGAATGATGTTTCTGGACCTCATCGGCTACCTGCCGGACGATATCCTGGTCAAGGTCGATCGGGCAGCGATGGGCGTAAGCCTGGAGACGCGTGTCCCAATGCTCGACCACCAGGTGGTCGAGTTTGCGTGGAGTCTCCCGCTCTCGATGAAGATCCGGGGCGGTCAGGGGAAGTGGCTGCTGCGCCAGGTGTTGGATAAGTACGTGCCGCGGGACTTGATCGACCGGCCAAAGTCGGGATTTGATGTGCCTATTGGCGGATGGCTGCGGGGGCCGCTGCGCAGCTGGGCCGAACTTCTGCTCGACGAAAGGCGCTTGCGTCAGGAAGGGTTTTTCGATGCCCGTGAGGTCCGTACCCGGTGGAACGAGCATCTGAGCGGCCGGCGTGATTGGCAGCAGGCGCTCTGGAACGTTCTGATGTTCCAGGCATGGCTGGAGGCAGAGAACCAGGAGGAACATCCGGCACGCCCCGCAAACAGCTACCCTGCCAGTGCGACATCTCTGTAGACCTGAAGGGTTCTCTCCACGGTGTGAGTGAGGGTAAAGTCGCGCTGGTACAGACTGCGAGCGGCCTGTCCCATGCTCAGCCGCAGCTCCGGATCACCGAGCAACTGCTGCAGTCGTCGCCGCAGGCTCCCAACATCACCTTGAGGTACGGTAAAGCCGGTTTCACCGTCCCGTACCGACTCCGCAATCCCACCCACGGCCGACGCGACCACCGGAAGCCCGGCGCGCATGGCTTCGAGAATACTGCGTGGGAACCCCTCCCAATTCGTGATCAGCAAGGCTATCTGGACCTTGGAGAGCAGCGCATCGACGTCCATCCGCTGGCCCCAGAATTGGATCCGGTCCACCAGCCCGAGCTTCTGGCTCATTGCCCTGGCCTCCGAGAGGAGAGGGCCGTCACCGATGAGATCGAGATGCCAGGGCTCCTGCCGAAGACCCGCCAAGGCTTGA
>DATFFX010000176.1:0-2603 GCA_035249825.1 Gemmatimonadales bacterium
CCACACACAGAGGACCATCCATGCGCCGCAGCCTCATTGCCGTGCTTCTGCTCGCCGGCGTGATATCCGCCTCATGGATGGTGCCGGGCCTCACCTGGAGTGGCGTAAGCGGCGTGCTGGCCCAGGCGACGGACACCACGATTTCGCGGCCAGAGTCGCTGATTACCCAACCGAGTTCACCACCAATCCGCTCCTCTCAACCCACAGGAGGTTTGGCGCGATTCACCGGGCTGATCGGGATCGTTGTGATTCTCGGTATCGCTTTCGCCTTGTCACACAATCGGAGGCGGATCAACTGGCGGGTTGTGGCGTGGGGCCTTGGACTCCAGGTGCTGTTCGCGATCTTCGTCCTCCGCATCCCGGCGGGGCAGCGCTTATTCCGCGCCCTGGGCGATTTTGTGACGTCGATCCTCAACTTCTCCTACGTGGGCTCACAGTTCGTTTTCGGCGAGCTCGGCAAGCCGAACTCGAGTCTCGGCGTCATCTTCGCATTCCAGCTGCTCCCCGCCATCATTTTCGTCAGCGCGCTGTTTGCGATCATGTACTATCTCGGCATCATGCAGGTGATCGTCCGGGCGTTCGCGCTGCTGATGAGCCGTGTGATGGGTGCGAGTGGGGCGGAGAGTTTGAATGTGGCTGCCTCCATCTTCATGGGGCAGACAGAGGCACCGCTGACCATCCGGCCTTTCCTGCAGCGCATGACCCGTTCCGAGCTGATGACCGTGATGACGTCCGGGATGGCCCACATCTCGGGGTCTATCATGGTCGCGTATATCGCATTCGGGATCGAAGCCCGGCATCTTCTCACCGCCGTCATCATGACTGCGCCCGGAACGATCATGATGGCCA
Source organism: Gemmatimonadales bacterium (assembly GCA_035249825.1). GTDB lineage: Bacteria > Gemmatimonadota > Gemmatimonadetes > Gemmatimonadales > GWC2-71-9 > CAVVWJ01. The sequence goes on from DATFFX010000176.1 coordinate 850, forward strand.
AGCTCTTCGAGCCGGAGACCGAGGTGCCCGAGACGTACGGAAAGGTCAAGCTCGACATGCCCAAGCAGGACGTGAACCTGCTGGATGCGGCAGCGCGTGGGACGAGTGAGGGACTGCACCTGATGCTGAACGTCATTGCGATGCTGGTGTCATTCGTCGCGCTCGTGGCCTTGCTGAACGGCGGGTTTGCCGCGGTCCATGAATACGTCGGCTGGTTTCCCGCGAACCTCCAGACCGTCCTGGGATGGGTGTTCCAGCCGATCGCATTGGCCATGGGCGTGCCCTGGCACGATAGCGGCACGATTGGCAGCCTTCTCGGCACCAGGATGGTGCTGAACGAGTTCATCGCGTTCGCGGAGCTGGGGCCGATGAAAGACACGCTGGATCCGCGCTCGTTCACCATTGCGTCGTTTGCACTCGCGGGCTTTGCCAACTTCAGCTCGGTCGGCATTCAGCTCGGTGGCATCGGCGCCCTGGTGCCTGACCGGAAACGCGACCTCGCCCGGCTGGGAATTCGCGCGATGCTGGCTGGTACGTTGGCGAACTTCCTGTCGGCGTCGATCGCGGGAATTCTGTTATGAGAGCGGGGAAGCGGGGAAGCGGAAAAGCGGGGAGGGTCGCACGAACGGCAACTTGTATTTTCGTGGTCGTGGGTATCTACCCCGGAACGGCGACTGCACAGAATACTCTGCCGAGGTGGAGCGTGGCGGCAGGCAGCGGATTCGTGTTTCGCTCGATCAACAATGGCTCCTTCGGTATCAATCTTCGTGCGGCGAGAGTGGTTCCTGTGCTGAGCGGCCTGTACCTCGAGCCGGCAGTCGTTTGGCACGGATACCTGAGCAGCGACGCATGGTTCGACCGGCCGGACTTCATGTTTTGCCCAGAGCCGGGCGAGTCGTGCGAAACTCCACCTCGTCGCGACGGGGTGGGCTTCGCGGGAATCGAGCTGGGTCTCGCCTACCTGAAGTCTGGCGCGGCGAACATGCTTCACCCGATTGCCGGCCTGGGAGTGTATCGATCGACGTCTCACTCCAATGCCATGACGCGCGTGGGAGCGAACCTCGGCGTGGCCTGGCCATTCGGAGGCTCCCTGCGCGGTCCGGTTCTGGGGGCCCGGTACTTCCGTATGTTCAACGATCCGCGATTCACCAGCCTGCTCGCTCTTTCTCTCGGATGGTATTTCTGATCGACGCCGCCGTTTCCGCGATTCAATCGCGTCTCGGAAATCGGTCGCCCTCGGTTGCCGTGGTGCTCGGGTCCGGGCTTGGGTTTTTCACCAGGCGCATCCAGGATGCCGTGACGATTCCGTATCGGGAAATTCCCGGGTTCCCGGAGCCAACGGTGGTGGGCCATGGTGGGGAGCTGGTGGCCGGGCGGCTGGCCGGAAAGGATATCATAGCTCAGAGCGGCCGCTTTCATCTCTACGAGGGTCACGATGCGGCGGTGGCCGCGCTCCCGGTACGTACCTTCGCCGCGCTCGGCGTGAAGACAGTGCTGCTGACCAACGCGGCCGGCGGGATCAGGCGGACATTCGCTCAGGGTACCGTGATGCTCATCGCCGACCACATCAATCTCACCTTCAGGAGCCCGCTGATCGGCCGAGCTCTTCCGGGAGAGGAGCGCTTCCCTGACATGTCCGCCCCGTACGATGCTGAGCTGCGAGGACTGGCGCGCGAGGTGGCCCGGGACCGGCGGATCCTGTTGCATGAGGGCGTATACGTGCAGCTGCTGGGTCCCAGCTTTGAGACTCCGGC
>DATFFX010000177.1:0-4171 GCA_035249825.1 Gemmatimonadales bacterium
CTCCCGGTGAGCTCCAGATGTGCTGCAACCGGGATCGTGCCATACACGTTGAAGAGACTGTGTCCTGCGTACTGGTGCGTATTCTCGGGATCCATCCAGTACGATCCCAATCGAACCCACTCGAAAGCAACTACGCTTTGAGGCAGAAAAGACGGCCGATACGTGAGCCGCGCATTGCCCAGGAGCCGAGGCGCCAGCTCCATCTCGTTCCCACTGTAGTCCAGAGTTTCTCGGGCCTTCCATGCAACGTAGGTGTGCTTGGCATAGGAAACCGCGCCGTCCAGGCGGAGGTCTTCCAGCAGCGCGAATCCCAGTCCGACTTCTATGCCGCGATGATTTGTGGCGCCGGCGTTCTGAGTGAGGCGGAGCCCTGTGGCAGGATCGAAGAAGGTGAGGATGTCATCCCGCAGGCGCATGCTGTATCCGGTCGCCTCGAAGCTCAGCACCCCTCCCATCGTTGTTCTGAACCCTGCTTCCCAGCTTGCAGCCCGAACCGGCTTGAGGTCTACGGTGCTCTCCGCTGCTCCCTGGCGGAAGAGTTGACTCTCGGAAGGTGCGCGGAAAGCCCCGCGATACGAGGCGAATACGGTCGCGCTCGGCGCGATTTCCCAGGTGGCGCCAAGCTTCGGGCTTAGCCGGTGGAAGCTGACGCTGGTAGAGGCGGGACGCCGGTGGGTCCCCGTCGCAAGCACGCCGAGCTTGTTCTCGTAATCGTAGCCGAGGTGATCGTAGCGTACACCGAGGCTCAGGTTCACCCGTCCGGGAAGTGCCACGTCGGCCTGGGCGTATGGTGACGCCTGCCAGAACGCAACGTCGTAATCGTACTGCGTCTCACCAGTGGTGTACCCGCCAAAGAGTTGTCCGGTCCACTGGGGCACGATCCGGGTTTCCAGTCTGCCCCCGGGACTGTATTCCAGGTCGACACCTGTGCTGACGTTGGTCCGAAGAGCAGGCAGGGTCCGGCGCCAGCGGGTCAGCAGCCCAACCGAATAGTTCCTGCTCTCCCATACCTGCGGATCGAAGCTGAGTTGCCACGATGGGAGGAGATCGAGCTCGTTATAGCGCGCATACAGCGTGCCTCCGAACGACGATTGCTCACCGCGTACCTGCAGCTCGGAGGAGAGTCGGACCGCGTTGACCCGGCGGAAGGCAGCCGGGATGTAGGTACGGGATGGCGCCGTATGGAAGTCCTCGGCATCCAGGTCACCCCCGCCATCCCCTGGTTGATCGACATGAGTGAGTGCCGCAATCGTCTTGAGGCGGGCCCCTTCGCTGAGGTGCAGATCCCAGCGTAGAGTGCCGCTCTGTCGGTCGTAGGAGCTGCCCTGACGCCAACCGTCGGAACGAGTCACGTTGATGTCGGCGCGGAGCCCGTTGGCTCCAAAAGTGCTGCTCCCCGTTCCCAGCGCTCTGAGATAGATACTGCTGCCACCTTCCACTACCAGCTCGGCTTCAGGACGCGGCGATGGCGGGCGAGTGAAGGCATTCACCACGCCGCCGACGGCGTCGCTCCCGTAGACCGCCGTCCCCGGCCCCTTGATGACCTCTACCCGTCCGGCTTGCGGCAGGTTGATCTCATACAGGGCGTTGTGATTGAAAAAACCGGTGGACCGGATCGGGACTCCGTCCTCGAGGTAGGAGTAGAGAGCTTTCGTGGTGATCGGCTGCCGGATCGCTGTGGCATGGCCCTCGCCACCGAAATTGCTGACGAATACACCCGGAGAGCGATTCATCAGATCGGCGGGGTGGTGGCCGCGGGTCTCACGGATCTCCTGCTCCTGGATGACCGCCACACTGAGCGGAGTGGTAGACGCGAGCTCCTGCTCCCGGTTGGTGCTCACCACCATCTCGGGTAGAGTGACCGCGGCCGGCTCGAGCCGGAACTCCATCACAATGGAGTCGCCCGGAATCAGCGTGATCGATTGCCGGGACGGCTGGTGCCCGATGGCCCGCACCTCGACCAGGTGGCTGCCAAACCGGACCCCAGTGATCCTGAAGCGCCCGGCCGTATCAGTGGTGACGTACTGCCGCTGAGCCGGGATTCCCACCGTGGCGTCAGGGATAGCGGTTCCCCGGGAGTTGAGAACCCGTCCCGCCACCACATTTCCGAGCTCCTGAGCACGCGCACCAGTAGCGCCCAGCATCATGAGCGCTCCGAGAAGCATGCCCTGTCTGATTGTCATCTGAAATCTCCGCCGCTGTGCCGGCCTCCAAAGTGCCAGGAGGCTGGGTCCGAACCAGCCGACGCGGAGTTGCGCCGGCAGTGTTGGGAGACAGCGCGCTAATGCGCGCTCAGGCTAGCGGTGGAGCTGTTGCGGGCGGGAGAAGGCCTGAGGGAGTGCCGCTGGGAACGAAGCTGATGCCCGCCAGCGACGGTACGCGACGCTGGGGCTGAAGCACCGCCACGAGCAGCGTGGCGGGTTCGGCCGGTGCAACCGGTGCACTCGCGTTGCAGGAGCCGATGCAGTCGCAGCCCTGAGCATGGCCTGGCTGCGAGGAGTCCGAGTGTTCCCGGTGATCGGCAGCAGCCTGCGCCTCGGCGGGACAGGCGTGCAGCCACTGCACCGCGCTCCCGCTGATTCCAGGGGCAAGGAGCACCATGGCCAGGGCCATGGCTCGGCTGCGGCGCAAGAGGCTCAGCATGGCTGCAAAATAGGATCGGGTGGCCGGAAGGGAAAGGCCCGCGAGTCTCGCTGCACAAGAGTAGCGTTCCTCAGATGCGAAGCGTGCGCATGCGCGTGTTCGGGAGCCGCAGCCGATTCTGACATCTGCGAGTGAGTGTCAGGCTTCCGAGCCAAGTAATAGTGATTCTCGCCCTCATCCTCAGCTTCATCAAGTAAGATCAGGCCCGCCGCCTTCAGGATCTGGCGATATGCCTCTGCTCCCAGCGAAACGGATTTCCGGAGAGTCAGATTGTCCGGCCACTCACAGGGCTGCTGTGGGGCGGTGAACACAAACCTGCCCCCACGTTTCAGCCCTACTGCAACCTTGTGAATCACAGCCGCCTGAACAGCCGGCGCAAGGAGAAATATCAGGCCCCACGCTACCACGCCGTCAAACCTACGGCCACTGAAGAACTGCGAGTCCTCGACGGGGCTACACTCTGATGGTGCGTCTGGAAGGCGGGCGCGGAACGCAGCAATCATGCTCGGCGAGGCATCGATGCCATAGACGATTAGGCCTTGATCGGCCAGGCACTGCGAGATCGGCACGCCATGGCCGCAACCCAGATCGAGGACCGCGCCACCAGGAGGCAGCTCTTTGGCCCATTCGCGCACGGTTGCGACACCAACATCTGACCTGGTCCGGCGAGACATGAAGTCTCCCGCAACGGCCTCGTAGCCATTCGATCGATCCGCCGGCACAATACTCGCCATCCCGGAAAAATGATCACGGTTACGGTCTAACGGCATAGCATCAGCTGCAGGCGATCAAGTCCGTGCTCGCACCAACCTACGTCCTACAGCGCGTTCACGTAGGGCGCCGCTCGAACAGAGCTTCGCGCCGCTCCAATCTGTCGGCTGCGTGCGCGGGTCAGGCGGCCCAGCCGTCCGGGCTCAGCCGAGCAGCGGGAGATAGCGTTCCCGCACAATCCGCTGATGATGCAATTCGTGACCGGCGATGTGGAAGGCCAGGCCCCGTACCGTACAGTAATAGCCGTTGACGCGACCACGCCGGGCCCACGCAGCTGGCGGCAGCCCTGCCAGGAGCGCAAGCGTCGCTATTCGCACCGCAGCGTACTCCGCGAGCAGATCCTCCAGCGCGCGCCGCTCACATTCGCCATGAGTGGCATAGCGGTTCTCGTCAAAGCCGGGCAACTCGGCGTCCTCACCACGCGCCACGCAAAGGAGGCGATAGGCAAAGATCCGCTCATCGTCGATCAAGTGGCCGAGCACATCCTTGAGCGTCCATTTGCCGGGGGCATACGTAAGGCCACCCTCCGCGACTTCCGCGAGCGCGCGGAAGAAGGCAGGAGTCTGCTCGGCCAGACTGGCAAGGGCCTCTACCGCATCGTCCTCCGGCACCGCCGCAATGTCTGTACTCGCGTAATCGGCGTATTCACCAGGCACCGGACGCCCCGTCCGGGACCGCGGCCCAGCTGTAATGAGCGACATCCGCGACCTCCAAATGAATCGATGTGCGCGCGATCCTAACGGGCGCATCAGCTGCG
>DATFFX010000178.1:0-9996 GCA_035249825.1 Gemmatimonadales bacterium
CGTGCATAACCGGCGCGGGGCAGGATCTCCCGAGCCGCCATCACGCCGGCCCACAGAATAGCTGATAATGAAAGCAGGTGAGCCAGACCTCGATGATAGGACCAGCTGGAGAACGCCCCGAGCACCCCCATCAGCAGAGTAATGGCGGCCGCGCCCAAATAGAAAATCAGGCTGAGTCCGCAACTCTTGTCATTGGGCCACAACGGCAGTGCGACGGCGAGAATCAGCGCCAGCGCGGTCCAGAACCATGTCAGCGCCACAAAGCGACGCTGGGGCCGTGTCGCCGGGCTCCCTGCCATTCCTGATGGCGCAGGAGTCGCCGCCGGAGCAGGCTGCCTCGCAATTGCTTTATCGATGTTCGCGAGCTCTTTGTCCCAGTTTCGTGGCTCCTCGTTCATACCGGCTCCCGGGTGAGTCCGTAGCGCTCGATCTTCTTATAAAGGTTGGAGCGGGGCATTTTCAGCGCTCGTGCCGTCTCCGACACGTTCCAGTCGTGCTCCCGTAACTTCTGAACGAGAAAGTTCTTCTCGGCTTGCTGCTTGAAAGTCTCGAACGTCTGGCTCCCGGAGGCATCGGCGATGGTACCTCCGCCGCTAGTCGCCGGCAGCAAGGAATCGATATCCGCGGCGCCCACCACCTTACCTGAAGCGAGAATGAGTGCCCGCTCGATGGCATTGCGAAGCTCGCGGACATTCCCCGGCCAGCTGCGGGACTGCAGTCGGCGAATGGCATCGTCGGCGAATTTTCGTCCTGGCACGCCGGCACCCGCGGCCAGCTGCTCGGCAAAATGGTTCACCAGCGCCGGGATGTCCTCGGTTCGTTCCCGAAGCGGAGGAACCTCGATTGGTACGACATTCAACCGATAGAGCAGATCCTCACGAAAATGTCCGTCGGCAATTTCCGCCTCCAGATCCTTGTTGGTAGCAGCGAGAACCCGCACGTCCACCTGAATTGATTTCGAGCCTCCGATCCGGGTCACTACACCCTCTTGCAGCACGCGCAGGAGTTTTGACTGTGCTGAAAGGGACATGTCCCCCACCTCATCCAGGAAGAGTGTACCCCCATCTGCCTGTTCGAACTTTCCGGCCCGATCCGCAAAAGCTCCGGTAAACGATCCTTTCATGTGCCCGAAAAGCTCACTTTCGATCAGCTCGGACGGAATCGCCGCGCAGTTCACCTCCACAAACGGCTTGTCTCGCCGGGGCGAAGCCTCATGCAACGCGCGCGCAACGAGCTCCTTGCCCGTTCCATTTTCACCAGTGATGAGCACGCGGGCCGAGGTGGGACCAACCTTTTCGATCAGCGCGCGAACCGACCGCAGAGGGGGGCTGTCGCCGACCATGGTGTACCGGCTCTCACTGGCCTCACGAAGGCGTGTGTTCTCACCGACCAGCTCTGAATGCGCCAGGGCATTCCTCACGGTCACCAGCAGCCGGTCCGTATCCAGCGGCTTCTCCAGGAAGTCGAACGCTCCCCGTTGCGTTGCCTCCACTGCGGTGGCAATCGTGCCATGGCCCGAGATCATGACGACCTGTGCCTTCGGATCGAGATCTCTGAGCCGGCTGAGGGTTTCCAGGCCGTCCAGTCCGGCCATCTTCACGTCGAGAAACACGAGATGGGGGCGAAACTCGGAGTAGACGGTGATCGCCTCACCTCCAGAGGCCGCGACCTTGACGACCAGATCTTCGTACTCCAGCACCTGCTTGAGCGCCTGCCGAATCCCGGCCTCATCGTCAACGATCAGAATCCGGTGACTCATGGGCGTGGCCCGCCGAGGAGGGTCGCGCCCGAGGGACGCACTCTGATTTCCCGGATCCCTGCGGGAATTCGGAGCGCGATACTTCTTTTGCCGGAATCACCGAACGCTCTGGCCATTAGCCGGGGTACCGCGTCACGCGGGACCGGGAAATCGCGGATCTTGAGAGATCGAATCATCCATTCTGCGGTGCCCGGCGCGGTCACTTCGATTGGACCAGCTGCCTGAACCGGCTCCCGTTCGCGGAGAGCAATAGCCAGCGGTCCGATAAGCTCGCGAGGCAAGCGAGCCGTTGCCAGCTTCGCGTGCACGGCGACTTCATCGTCGAGGAGCTCGACCCGAAGCGAATCGAGTTGCTGCCTGATGCCAGGGTTGAGCCCCGCGCCAATGAGGGACGCCACCTCTGAAGGCGTGAGCACCACCGAATCAGCCCTCCAACCGTTGAGTGAGTCGATCTTGGCTTCCGCCGAACTCAGAGCACGTGATCCCGGTCGCCCGGCACCGGCAGCCTGGCCGTTCGGCTGTGACCGGTCAAACAACCGCTCCAGCTCCGCGGCGACGCGGTCCCGATATAACCAGCCGAGACCCAGCACTGCCACGATCAGGAGCCCGCCCAGCAGCTTGAAAGGCATGGTAAGACAGCCCATCAGGGCCCGAAATCGAGCGTGAGCCGTGACTCATAGCGTGGCCCGCTGGTAGTGAGGACACTCTCGTAGAGCACCAGCTCCCGGCCAACAAAGGGCACGCGGTCGAAACCACCCGCAAACTCCTCCAAGCCTCCCGCGGGAAGGCGCTGCCCTTCACGGACCCGGCCGAGTGTGACATGAGGCTGAAAAGGCGCACCTTCAGGAGGGAAGCCAATAGCCTCGCAGCCACGCTCGATGCGGTCCTGAAGCAGCTCCAGTCCTGGCGGCGCGTCGATGCCCACCCACAACACCCGCGGTCGGCTCCGGCTGGGAAAGGCCCCCAGGTCGTCCAGCTGCAGGGCCAGGGTGCCGGCATCGGCGGCCGCAAAGCGCAGGGCCTCTGCGATGACGTCCAGTCGCTCGGCAGCGACTTCTCCGAAGAACTTGAGAGTCAGGTGCAGACCCTCGTCATGTACCCACCGAACCGGCCATCCGGCGCTGCGTAGCTGGCCCAGCAGCCTGAGGATCTGCCCCCGTGCTGGATCTGGTACGGGGATGGCTACAAAGAGCCGCATCAGTGCGAGGCCCGCGGCGCGAGATTCAGCAACCCTCCGCGGCGATAACCCCGTGAGTCCAGCTCGACTGTCGTGAAGCCCAGCTCCGCGAAGACCGCCTCGATGGCTTCCCACTGGTTGCGCAGCAGGTTCATCTGATCCGTTGCCACTTCCAGCCGGGCCTTACCCCCATGATGCCGGACGCGAAGGTCACCCCGCACGCCAAGGCTCCGCAGGTAGGCTTCGCCTTGCTCCACCTGATGCAGCCGTTCGGGGGTAATTTCAAGTCCATATAACACTCGGCTGGAAAGGCAGGGAGCGGCCGGCGCATCCCAGATCGGCAATCCAAGCTCGAGTGCAGCGGCGCGCACGTCTTGTTTGGTCCAGCCAAGCTCTACCAGCGGTGAGCGAATCCCCTGCTCCGCAGCCGCACGCATCCCGGGCCGATGCTCGCCGACATCGTCGGCGTTGGTCCCATCGATGATGGTGTCGAAGCCCTGCTCGCGCTTGATCGTCTCGAGGCGGTTCCACAGCTCCGACTTGCAGAAGTAGCACCGCTCGGTAGAGTTGCGCAGATAACGGGGATCCTCGAGCTCGTGAGTCTCCACCTCGAAGAGAGGAATGTCGAAGCTTCGTGCGAGCGCGAGCGCAGCATCAGCCTGAACTGCGGGATACGACGCGCTTCGGCCCATGACGGCGAGAAAGCGCCCGGGCCCGAGAGTTTGCGCGCCAGTCACGGCCAGCAGGCCTGAGTCTACGCCGCCCGAGTATCCGAGAATGACCCGCCCCAGAGTGGGCAGATGAGCGCGCAACGCATTCAGGTTCGACATGCGCAGTAACGTAATGGAGAAAAGCACGGAGTGAGAAGCGTGAACGACACCGGACACCTCGATATCACGCCCGAGCTCCGCCTCCCTTTGGCTGAGCTGGAGTATCGCGCGACTCGCTCGGGGGGACCGGGCGGGCAGCACGTCAATACATCATCAACCCGGGTTGAGGTCTCCTGGAATTTGATGGATTCTCCCAGCCTGAATCCCGAGCAGCGGTCTCAGCTGCTGGATCGGCTGGCATCCCGGCTCGATGCCTCCGGCAGGCTCCGTTTGGTGTCGAGTGGAACCAGGAGTCAGCTGCGTAACAAGGAGGATGTCACGGAACGGCTGCAGGTCATCATCGCGGGCGCTCTCGCCATTCGGAAGAAAAGGAAGCCCACGAAGCCCAGCCGGGCAGCGAAGGCTGCTCGGCTGGAAGCCAAGCGTCGGCGAGCAGCTATCAAGCGTCACCGTAAGGCCGCGCCGGAGGACTATGACTGATGTACTGACTCTGGTGGCGCAAGCGGTGACAGGGTATACCTTTCTCCCTCACACTTCCGCCGTTTCAGTTCTTCCCGCCCTGGTCTGGGCGCATACCAAGGAGTAGAGAACGTGCGCACAGGCTTTCTGTTGTTTACCAGCGGCTTTCTTCTCACGGGCTGCGCAGCCAAGAGTGATCCTGCTGCTACGACCCTGCCTCGGCCCGCCGTTCAGAGCGGCCCTCAGCGCGCCGATTTGGAGAAGCGCATCGCACGCCTCGAGCTCAGCCTCATGGATAAGGAAGCCCAGGTGGAGGACCTGCAGACGCGGCTCGACGAAACCCGACAGGAAGTCGTCCGTGCGATGGCGAAACTGCAGACACTCGCCAGCAGGGCCGAAGCGGCCTCGGCGATCGCCGAAGCAGAAGTGGCCCTTCAGCCGCTGAAAGGCACCCCTGGCCAGACGGCTCCTCCCGAGGCCACACAGGCGAGCCGATTACTCAGGGAGAGCGCATCCGAATTCGACAAGGAGAATTACGGCGGCGCGCTTTACCTGGCCAACCAGGCAAAAACCCTTGCTAAGGCCGCGCGTGGTCGTCTCTCAGCGGACGAACGGGGGCCACAGCGCCCGGGAGAAACCGCCTTCGCGCTGCCAATCCGACTCAAGGCTGCCGGGCGCGGAAATGTGAGGGCCGGGCCCGGAACCGGCGCCCGCATCGAGTTCGCGGTAGACCCCGGCGCCCCCGTGATCGGTTACTCCTATGTCGATGAATGGATTCGTATTGCTACCGAGGACGGACGAAGCGGCTGGATTTTCCGGACCCTTGTAGAGCGACGCTAGCTAGCGCTTGGGGCTGGCCTGTTTCTGCTGCTTTCTGCGGGCGCACACCACACGGTTTCGGCCTTCCCTCTTGGCCTCATAGAGCGCCTCGTCTGCACTCGAGATAACGGCTTCAGCGGTATGGCCGTGATGGGGAAACTCGGCGATGCCCACGCTGATCGTGATGCTCCCCGCAGGGAACTTCTCTTCCATCACCCGTTCCCTGATGCGCTCTGCGAGTTGTAGGGCCGCCTCCGCGCCTTTCCCAGACAGGAGAACGGCGAACTCCTCTCCTCCGTATCGGGCGGTACAGTCCCCGGCCCGGGTACTCGTTCGCAGAATGCTGGCTACGCGCTTCAGCACCTCATCGCCCGCAGGGTGGCCGTGGGCATCGTTGTACTTCTTGAAGTGATCCACGTCCAGCATGAGCACCGTGAACGAGTGGTTCTGGCGCTGGGAGCGCAGCAGCTCCTCGGAGAGCCGTTGGGTCAGGACTCTGCGGTTGGATAATCCGGTGAGAGAATCTGAAGCCGATAGGCGCTCTAGCTCCTCGTTCCGCTCCCGCAGCATCTCATTCACCGCATCGAGTTGCTGGCGGCTTTCGCGCAGCCGGCCGACCATGTGATTGAAGACGTAGGTCAGATCGCCGACTTCACCGGTTGCGGTCGGGAGGTCCACCGCCAGATCGCCTTCGGCCACTTCGGCCGCGCCCTTCGTCAACCGATCCAGAGGACGTACGATGAGGAGCGCCAGACGGTACGCAATCGCCGTAACACCGAGCAGCAGGCCGGCGACGATGGCCAGGGTGAGGTCGCGGAAGCGGCGGACCTGGCGATAGGCTGCCTCTGCCGGGATCTCGGTGAGGACCGCCCATCCGATCCGGGGGACCTGTTTCAAGCTGCCGAGTACATCGATGCCAGAGACGTTCTCGTAGGTGAGTACGGCACCTTCCTGCTTCAGGAGCCGCTGCATGATCGCCGGTCTGATGCTGACCCGCATTGAAGCCGGTGAACTGGTGAGCGAGCTGACGATCAAGTTTCCTCCGCGACCCAGCAGGTAGGCCCGCCCAGCTGTTCCTGGAGCGAAGGCGCGGAGTCCTTCCTCGGCGCCTCGCAAGTTGAGCCTTGCGGCGAGCGCGCCCACGATGCTTCCATCGGCGCGCTGTACCGGTACCGCAACCAGGAGAATCCCCTTCCCCAGCACTCCATCCCAGAACGCCTCACCCACAACGGCGTTGGTTGCGCTCAGCTCACTGCCCCAATCCCGGGGAAGCCGCAAAGGACGAGGCTTGCTCGCGCTACTTGCCACCAGCCGTCCGGCAGGGTCGAGGACGATAAGCTCTTCATAGTCACTGAATCGCTCTCGTACCGAGTTGAGGTAGTCGCTCAGGCGGGCACGGCTGGAAGAACCGGCTCGCTTTCCGGCAAGGTTCTCGGATACCTCATAGGAGCTGGCAAATACGCGGAGATCGTAGAGCCGTTCCTTCAGCCATACATCCATTTCGCGAGCCGTCTGCGCGCTGGCGCTCAGGAGCTCCTGTGAGATTTTCTCCTCCAGGGCTCGCCGGTTCTGGGTATAGGATACCCAGGCCGTGAATCCCGACGGGATCAACGTTACCAGCAATGCGAACGCGAGGATTTTGCTCCGGACGGTGTCCAGGCGAAAGAAGCGGCGGAGCGGCGAAATTCGATTGGCCGGGGTGTTCAATCTCAGCCCCACAATCCCTGATGAGAATCGCGCATGCTCGACGCTCTTTGCGATGAGGAGCTCTGACGGCCCCCGATTGGGCGCGCGGACCCGAGTAAGGTGCCGCTGCACCCTCAGCAGGTCCTGGGCCATGCCCCATCTCACATCATTACAGCCTGATAGGGAGGCTCAGCCGGAGCTCGAGGACGGTGGGCTGCGGAACCTTCTGGCAGTTTCCTAGGCAGTCCGGGAACCGAAAAGAGGTAAGTGCAACGGTTGTGTCTCCCGTTCAATTCATGCAAATTCCCTTTTCCGATCCAGGCTTCGATACTGAATCGCCTCGCTGACATGTGCCGTGGTCAGGTCTGCCTCGCCGGCAAGATCGGCGATGGTGCGCGCGATCTTGAGCACTCGGTGATACGCCCGCGCGGATAGGCTGAGGCGGGCGACTGCCTGACGGAGCAGCGACTCGACGGGTTCACTCAACCGGCAATGACGTTTCAGGTCTCGCACGCTCATGTGGGCATTGGCATACACCCCACGCTGCTCCCGGAAGCGAAGCCGCTGGATGGCACGTGCCCGCTCGACCCGAATTCTGATCGTGCCGCTGGATTCTCCCGACAGCTCGCTGGTCAGGTCCCGGTAGGCCACCGCTGGTACCTCGAGATGGATGTCGATCCGATCGAGCAGCGGGCCGGAGATGCGAGATCGATAGCGTTCGATCGACAAGGGGCCGCAGTTGCAGGCATGCACCGGATCGCCCAGATAGCCGCAGGGGCAAGGATTCATCGCCGCTGCCAGCATGAATCGAGCGGGGTACGTCAGGCTCATCGCTGCCCGGCTGAGCGTCACCACACCGTCTTCGAGTGGCTGCCGTAGCACCTCCAGCACGTTGCGCCGGAACTCGGGCAGCTCGTCGAGGAAGAGAACCCCACTGTGGGCGAGGCTCACCTCGCCTGGTCGTGGGGAGGAGCCGCCGCCGATCAGTCCTGCATCGCTGATGGTGTGATGGGGTGCCCGGAACGGCCGCTGGGTAAGGAGAGACTGGCCCGCGGAGAGAGTGCCGGCCACGCTGTGGATTTTCGTGGTCTCCAACGCCTCGTCCAGGATCATCGACGGCAGGATGGTGGGCAGACGGCGAGCCAACATGGTCTTCCCGGCACCTGGCGGTCCGATCATGAGAATGTTGTGGCCACCGGCAGCCGCGACTTCCAGCGCCCGCTTGGCTGCGGCCTGGCTCCTGACATCGGCGAAGTCGGTATCAATGGTGCCCGAGTCCGCCATGAGTGCCGCGACGTCTACCCGGGTTGGGGCGATCGGCTCGGAATTGCTGAGATGGGCGCAGACTTCCAGCAAGGTCCGCGCACCGCGCACGTCGAGTCCTTCGACGACCGAGGCCTCAGGAAGATTGGCGTGAGGAAGCAGGACGCCGCGATAGTGTGCGTTTCGGGCGGCGAGGGCCATGGAAAGGGCGCCGCGAACAGGTCTCAAGTCTCCCTCGAGTCCGACCTCGCCCAACACCGCATGATCGCGCAACAGTTCCTCGGATAGCTGGCCGCTCGCCACCAGAATTCCCAGGGCGATGGGCAGATCGAAGGCCGATCCGTCCTTCCGGATGTCGGCCGGAGCGAGATTGACAGTGATTCGCCGCAGCGGAAAAGAGAAGCCGGCATTCGCCAATGCCGCGCTGACCCGCTCACGTCCCTCCTTCACCGCACCTTGAGGCAGGCCCACGGTCGAGAAGGATGGCAGGCCATTGGTGATGTCTACTTCGACGTCTACCGGGTAGGCGTCGATTCCGAGAACGGCAGCGGAGCGGATTCGGGCAAGCATGTCGGTCGCGAGCTCCCAGAGGGGGCCGCAACATCACCTAGAGGACGAGAGCGTCCCGTACCAGCGTATCGCAGAATTGGACCGAAACCTGCAGCGGATTTCAGCCGGCGGTGGTCAGCAGTGTGCCGAAGTGGTGGAGACACCCCCAGCCCACCCCACTTCGCGTATTCAGATCCGGAGTCGTCAATGAACCGTTTGTTCTACGCCGTCTTCCTGTCCCTGGTCTCAGGTGCTTGCGCTGCCCCGCGGGCTGCGGGCGCGCCGCTCGCTCCGCTGGGACGAGCCTGGGCTGTCCCCACGCTGGGACTTTATCAGGAATGGTGGGACAAAACGGTTGCCTGCTCCGGCCAGCAGGGAGAGATGGGCAACGTAAATTTCTATGCGGTGGACGCTCCGTCCGGAGCAATCGAGCTGGCCGGAGAAATGGCACATGCCTGGTGGGTGCGGGAAGGCAACCGGATTTATCTTCCAGCAAATGCGCTGGGCCATGAGTGGCTCGTGCGCCATGAAATGCTGCACGCGCTCTTACAGCGCGGCAGCCATCCTTCGGAAATATTCGTGCAGGCGTGTCACGTCGCTTCAGCGGCTGTGTGGCGGGATTCGAGCCTGACTGTGGACCCTGGAAATCCACGAGGCCATTGATCTGGTTGGCGCAGGAAGGAGATCGTGTCCGGCGGCCCCCATCTTGCTGCCCATCCCTCCCGGCGTGAGCTTAGCCCGCACCCCTTGACCCTGGGGGAATGGCATCCAGCAGATCCTCTGGCATTTCGCGGGAGCAACTCGACATGAACGGACCTTCTGCTAGAGCACGCTGGGGTGGCCTCATGGCCATTCTGGTGCTCTCGATAATCAGTGGAGGATGGCTCCTCCGCCGGAAGGCGGCCCCCGACGGGAGTGTCTACCAGCAGGCCCGCTTGTTCGAGAACGTCGTCGCTTCGATCCACGATCATTATATCGATTCACTCGGAGAGGGAGACCTCTACCAGACCGCGGCCAAGGGTCTGGTAGCCTCGTTGCACGACCCCTATGCCGAACTCCTCACCCGCGAGAGCTACCGCCAATACCAACGACAGATGTCGGGCACTGAAGTCGATGTGGGACTCACGTCCGATTATCGGGCCGGTTCAACCCGTGCCAAGCTGGGTCCCGGCGACGAAATCTTGAGCATCGACGGAAAGAGCACACGCGGGTGGTCTCCTCGCCGGATGGAGGAGGCGCTCTCGGCCGGCTCCAGCGCCATCGTCACCGTCCTGGTTCGTCCCAAGGGTTCCGATACTCCGGTGCTGCGCAGGCTGACGCGAACGGTGGTTCATGTGCCCGCCACCTCGCAGGGAATACTGCTTGGTAATGGTGTCGGGTACGTCGAGCTCCGGAGAATCAGTGATGGCGCGGCTACCGAGCTTCGCCAGGCAGTGGACCGGCTCGTTGCCGAG
>DATFFX010000179.1:0-10115 GCA_035249825.1 Gemmatimonadales bacterium
CAAAGCTTGCACGAACCCAGGGTCCCGGGCGTTCACCCCATCCACTCCGGAGATGTTTCGCGGGCCAGGGCGTGCCATTCCTGAAGCGACCGCACCTCCCCGGCCCGGCTCCTGAGCGCAATGATCGCGTCGCACGCCGCCGCCGCCGCCGAAAGCGTGGTGGTGTATGGGACCCCTTGCTGCAGAGCTGCTCGCCGGATCGCGTAGTCGTCCTGCTGGGTCATTTTGCCGAGCGGCGTGTTGATGAGAAGGCCGATCTGTCCCGAGACCAGCAGGTCAATGGCATTCGGGCGGCCCTCGTGAACTTTGAGCACCCGTTCTGTAGGTATACCGCGGGACCGAAGGTACTTGGCGGTGCCTTCGGTGCCGACCACCCTGAAACCCAGTCCATGCAAACGCCGGGCGATCGGAACCACATTGGCCCGGTCAAAATCATTCACGCTGATGAACACGGTGCCTGAAAGCGGGAGCGCTCCATCGGCCGAGATCTGAGCCTTGGCGAAGGCCATACCGAACGAATCGGCTATTCCCATGACCTCGCCGGTGGAACGCATCTCTGGGCCGAGGATGAGATCCACACCCTGCAACTTGCTGAAGGGAAAGACTGCCTCCTTGACCGCGACATAGGGCTGGAGTACGTCGTCTTCCAGACCGAGGTCCTCGAGGGTCTTGCCCACCATGACAGCGGCCGCCAGGCTCGCCAGAGGTACCCCGGTTGTTTTGGAGACGAATGGCACGGTGCGGGAACCGCGGGGATTGACCTCGAGCACGTGGACGACGCCGTTCTTGATGGCGTACTGGACGTTGAGCAGACCCACTACTCCGAGCCGTTGGGCAAAGGCCCGGGTGTGCTGCCGCATCTCCTCCACCTGCTCCTCGGTGATGAGGTAAGGAGGCAGGACGCACGCGGAATCCCCCGAGTGAATGCCGGCGTCTTCGATATGCTGCATCACTCCCCCAATGACGCACCGGCTCCCGTCGGCGATGGCATCCACATCCGCCTCGAATGCATCCTCCAGGAAGCTGTCGATGAGGACAGGGTGCTCGGGAGAAACCCGGGCCGCACGCTCGAAGTAGCTACGCAATGAGCCATCGTCGTATACGATCTGCATGGCTCGTCCGCCCAGCACGTATGAGGGACGGACCAGCACGGGATAGCCCACCCGGGCCGCCACCGCGACTGCCTCTTCTATGGATTTTGCGATTCCACTGGCCGGCTGGGCCACGCCGAGCTCGCGGGTGATCGCCTCGAACTTGCCCCTGTCTTCGGCAAGGTCGATTGCATCCGGCGAGGTCCCAAGTATCCGGACTCCTGCGTGCTCGAGCCCTCGTGCCAGGCGGAGGGGTGTCTGGCCGCCGAGCTGCACGACGACGCCGAGTGGCTTCTCGACCGCGACCACTTCGAGCACGTCTTCCAGCGTGAGGGGCTCGAAGTACAGGGCGTCGGAAATATCGAAGTCGGTGGAAACCGTCTCGGGATTGGAGTTGACCATGACGGTGCGATATCCCAACTCCCGGAATGCCATCGCCGCTCGCACGCAGCAGTAGTCGAACTCGACGCCTTGCCCGATCCGGTTGGGCCCACTCCCCAGAATCATCACCGTCGGCTGGTCACTCGAGCGGGCCTCGTTCTCCTCGTCGTAAGAGGAGTAGAGATATGGCGTAGCGGAGGGGAACTCGCCCGCGCAAGTATCCACCGTCTTGTACGCCGGGTGAATCCCCAGCCGATGGCGCTCGGTCCGGATCGCGCGCTCGGTGGTGCCGTGGAGATCGGCGAGCTGCCGATCGGAGAAACCGAGCCGCTTCATGCGGCGGAGCAAAGTACGCTCGTGCCGCCTGTCTGCCCATTCCTTTTCCGCCTCCAGCAGTTCCTCGAGTTGGTAGAGGAACCAGGGATCGATGCCGGTGCGCTCGGCTATGGCTTCCACGGTGATGCCGAGCTGGAGGGCATACTTGATCTGGAAGATGCGCTCCGGCGTCGGCGTGCGTATGGCAGCCAGCACTGCCTCGCGGCTGGTGTCCTCCAGCCGATCGTCGGCTGGTTCACCGCCGACCACCCATCCGCTCCGGTCCACCTCCAGCCCACGAAGACCCTTCTGGAAGGCCTCCTTGAAGGTGCGCCCGATCGCCATCACTTCACCCACTGATTTCATCTGTGTCGTGAGCGTAGGGTCGGCCGCCGGGAATTTCTCGAATGCGAAGCGGGGGATCTTCACTACCACATAGTCCAGCACCGGCTCGAAAGAGGCAGGCGTGGTCCTGGTGATATCGTTGGGGAGCTCGTCCAGCCGATAACCGACAGCGACCTTGGTGCCGATGCGCGCGATGGGGAAGCCGGTTGCCTTCGAGGCCAGCGCCGAAGAACGGGACACACGCGGGTTCATCTCGATGACGAGCTGCTCACCAGTTATGGGGCTCACGGCAAACTGAATGTTGCACCCGCCTGCGGCCACTCCGATCTCACGGATGATGCGGATCGCGGCGTCCCGCATGTCCTGGTATTCGCGGTCAGTGAGGGTCATGACCGGCGCGACGGTGATGGAATCACCGGTATGCACGCCCATGGGATCGATATTCTCAATCGAGCAGACGATCACCACGTTGTCGGCACCGTCCCGCATCACCTCCAGCTCGAACTCCTTCCATCCGATGATGCTGCGCTCCACGAGCACGGACCCGACCGGGGACAGGTCGAGCCCTCGTCGGATAAGGATCTCGAACTCCTCGCGGTTGTAGGCGATGCCACCGCCAGAACCGCCCAGCGTGAACGATGGGCGAAGGATGGCCGGATAGCCGGTTTCCTCAACCGCCTCGAGGGCCTCTTCCAGTGTCTTGATGGTTCGGCCCTGCGGTGTGGACAGGCCAATACGCCGCATCGCACGAGCGAATTCCTCGCGGTCTTCTGCCAGCCGAATGGCTCGCTCATTCGCGCCGATCAGCTCCACCCCGAAACGTGCCAAGGTGCCGTCGCGCTGAAGTGCCATGGCCACATTCAACGCGGTCTGGCCACCCATCGTGGGGAGGAGCGCCTCGGGCCGCTCTCGCTCGATCACCTTAGCCACCCATTCCGGCGTGACCGGTTCGATGTACGTCCGGTCGGCCAGCTCGGGATCTGTCATGATGGTGGCCGGGTTCGAGTTGATGAGGACTACCCGGTAACCCTCCTCTTTCAACGCCTTGACTGCCTGGGTTCCGGAATAATCGAATTCCGCCCCTTGGCCGATCACGATCGGTCCCGATCCGATAAGAAGAATGGTGGACAGATCAGTGCGCTTCGGCATCTACCATTTCCTGAAGAGTCTGTTCCAGAGGAATTCGCGGTGACCACCCGGTCGCACGCTTAAGCTTGGTCGCGTCGCCGACAAGATACTGAATGTCGCCCGACCTCATCAGAGATGCATCGGGCGAGGCCTCGACGCTGGCACCGACCAGATCAGCCAGGCGGCGGAATAGTTGCCTGAGAGTAACGCCCTCTCCCCGTGCCACGTTGTATGCCTCACCTGGGACTCCCTGGCCTAGAAGATCGATATAGGCACGGGCGACGTCACGCACATCGAGCAGATCGCGCACGGGATCGAGGTTTCCGGTCGGTACCCGGGTGGCTCCGGCATTCCGCGCCGCCCGGAGCCGCTGAAGAAAGGCCGGTATGACGTACGACTCCGATTGGCCGGCACCGGTATGCGGAAACGCCCGGGCAATCACGACACGCAGCGCCGCCCGCCGCCAGGCCTCGAGCGCCGCCACCTCAGTTCCAACCTTGCTGGCCGCGTAGGGTGACTGCGGGCAGAGCGGATCGGTCTCGACTCTCGGAGTGGCCGGTCCATCGCCGTAGACCTCGGCACTCGAGACCACCAGCACAAGCGGGTCCACCCCAGTCCTGTCTCTCAGGGAGAGCGCCGCTTCGACCAGCCGCGCGGTGCCGGCCGCATTGACCACCCACGCGCGCCCGGGATCCCTCCGCGCTTCACTGCCGGATGCTATTGCTGCCAGGTGGATGACAGCATCAGGAGGCGGGTTCAGTGCCGCGCCAACCGACTCGGAGTCCGACAGCTCCAGTGGCACGACTACCACTCTGTTCACCGCAGTTGGCCTCGACCAGCTCTGGACAGGCTCTCCACCGGGCCGGCACCCCGCCGAGATTTCGTGGCCGGCCTCAACCAATTGTTCGACCAGCTGACGTCCGACAAAACCATCGGCACCGGTAACCAGAACTCGCACCTAAAACGCCGCGTTAGCGCCGAGCGCTCAGGCGCTCGAGGTCGGCATCGACCATCATGGCCACGAGCTCACGAAAATTTATCTTTGGGCTCCAGCCCAGCTCCTCGCGCGCCTTCGATGGATCCGCCAGGAGCAAATCGACCTCGGCGGGGCGCATGAACTTCGGATCAGTGACCACATGGTCCTGCCAGTTCAGCCCTACGTGGCCGAACGCGACCTCGACGAGATCCCGTACGCTGTGGGTCTGCCCCGTTCCTATGACATAATCTTTCGGCGAGGATTGCTGGAGCATGCGCCACATGGCATCAACATAGTCTCCGGCATACCCCCAATCCCGGCGAGCATCGAGATTCCCGAGAGCAACTTGACGAGTCAGACCCAGTTTGATTCGGGCAACCGCGTCCGTCACCTTCCGGGTCACGAATTCGATTCCGCGGCGGGGTGACTCGTGATTGAACAGGATACCGCTCACCGCGAACAGCCCATACGACTCGCGATAGTTCACCGTGATCCAGTGGCCATATACCTTCGCTACGCCGTACGGGGAACGCGGGTAAAAGGAGGTGCTCTCCCGCTGGGGCGTCTCACTCACGCGACCGAACATCTCAGACGAGCTGGCCTGGTAAAATCTTGCCTTCGGATGCACCAGCCTGATCGCTTCGAGAATTCGGGTAACCCCCAGAGCCGTGAATTCTCCAGTGAGGACCGGCTGGGTCCATGAGGTCGGCACATAGGACTGCGCGGCCAAATTATAGACTTCATCGGGTTGGGTGTCCTGCAGCACGACGGTAAGCGAGTGCTGATCCAGCAGGTCGGCCGCCACGACCTCTATTTTCCCGAGGAGGTGCTCGATACGCTCATAACTGTGATGGCTCGTGCGGCGCACCACGCCGACCACCTCGTAGCCTTTCGAGAGGAGCAGCTCCGCCAGGTATGAGCCGTCCTGCCCGGTAACACCCGTGATGAGCGCCCTAGGCACGGTACACCGGGCGTTGGAGTTGTGTCATGGGGCCAGGCTCGCTAGGTTTAGTGGCTTTCCGCGTTTCGAACAGCGAATAAGGTGGAGCTTATGGCACGGATATGCGCCGTCTGCGCAAAAGGGCCGGTTACCGGTAATAACGTTAGCCACGCCAACAACCGAACCAAGCGGCGCTGGTACCCCAATCTGCAGACCGTTCGAGTCAACATGGACGGCGCGGTGAAGCGGATTCGGGTGTGTACCCAGTGCCTGAAGAGTAACCGGATCAAGAAAGCCAGCTGACTCCGTCAGACGCCGGGCAGACCCGGACCGATGCCTGAAAAAAGGGGACCCGAAGGTCCCCTTTCTTATTGTCTCAGAAACCGGTCCGCATGGCGGCACCAGCTGGCCGGGCCTACTCCGCAAGAAGCTCGATCCTTGCGACATCGGCACCATCGCCGACCCGGTGCCCCATCTTCAGAATGCGGGTGTAGCCGCCGGGACGCGCGGCGAAACGGGGGCCAATCTCCGAAAAGAGACGGCCGAGAATCTCGCGGTCGTGGATTCGGCGCGCCACCAGCCGGCGGGAATGGAGGTCGCCCCGACGCGCCATGGTGATCAGCTTCTCGGCGAAGGGCCGCAGCTCCTTGGCTTTGGCCTCAGTCGTGATCACCCGGCCGTGCGCAAACAAGCTCGCAGCCATGTTGTTCAGCATGGCCCGCTTGTGGCTCGAGGTGCGGGAGAGCTGGCGGCCTTTGGCGCGGTGGCGCATTACAGCCCCTCTCCGGCCCCGGCAGAGGGCTGAACTACCGGAGGGACACCGGGACGAATAACCCGAAGCTCGCCGTCGGTCTCCTCGAAAGTCATTCCGAAGTTGAGCCCTTCGCGCTGTAGCAGTTCGGCGATTTCGCTGAGCGCCTTTTCGCCGACGTTCTTCACCTTCAACAGATCATCCTCTGAGAACTCAACCAGGTCCTTGAGGGTCCTGATGTTCGAGTTCTTGAGCGAGTTCAGAGAACGGACGGTGAGGCCGAAGTCGTCGATTGGACGGCTGAGCCGCTGGCGGAGATTGCCGCCACCCACACCCCCAGCGGTGGAACCAGCATCACGCATGGTCGGGACTTTCCCGAAGTCCACAAAGTACTGGAAGTGGACCTGGGCCAAGGCGGCGGCGTACGCAATGGCATCTTCCGGCGTGATTGTACCGTTGGTCTCGACGGACACAGTCAGCCGATCATAGTCGGTGCGCTGGCCGACGCGGGTCTCAGCGACCGTGAAGTTGGCCCGGCGCACCGGATTGTAGATCGCATCGATGCGAACCAGATCTATCGGCAACGAGCGATCGGCCGGATGCATCTCGGCCTCCACGTAACCGCGGCCCTTGTTGACGTACAGCTCCATGCTGACATCACGCTCATCCTGGAGCGTAAAGAGCAGATGATCAGGGTTCCTGACGACCACCGAGCCATGCTCCTGGATGTCACGGGCATAGACTGGCCCGGCACCCTCGCGGCGGATATGGAGCACGGCATCATCGACCTCCTCAGCCATCACGAGCGTCAGCGCCTTGAGCCGCTGAACGATCTGGTGGACATCCTCGAGGACGCCCTGCACTGTCTGGTGCTCGTGAACCACTCCATCGAGCCGGAAGCCCCACACCGCGCTTCCTCTCAGCGAAGAGAGCAGGAGCCGGCGCAGGGAGTTGCCCAGAGTGTAGCCGAAACCACGCTCGAGCGGCTGGAGACGAAATTCAGCGGCATTCGGATTGTCGTCTCGCTTGGTCATCTCGACCAGGTGCGGCCGCACCAATCCAGTCAGGTCAATAGTCATGGTCACTTCGTCTGGAGCTCAACGAGGAGCTGTTCGTGTATCGGGATCATTACCTCAGACCCGGCGCTTCTTGGGCGGACGGCAGCCGTTGTGGGGAATGGGAGTCACATCGCGGATAGACACGACTCTCAGTCCTACCGACGCCAGTGCCTGAATGGCCGACTCGCGCCCGCTGCCAGGGCCCTGCACCCGGACGTGTACTCTCCGAAGGCCGAGGTTCATGGCCTCGCGGCCGCAGTTCTCCGCCGCCACCGTAGCGGCGAACGGCGTGGACTTCTTCGAGCCCTTGAACCCCGCCTTGCCGGCCGATCCCCAAGCGAGCGTATTGCCTCGCATGTCGGTGATGGTGATGAGCAGGTTGTTGAACGTAGCCGAGATGTGGGCAATGCCCTCGGACTCAACGACTTTCTTCGATCGCTTGGCGCTGGGCGCCTTCGCTGGGGCGGGAGCGGTCATTTACTTCTTGGTCACTTTCTTCTTACCGGCGATGGCGCGCCGTGGACCCTTCTTGGTCCGGGCGTTGGTATGGGTGCGCTGGCCCCGAACCGGAAGGCCTCTGCGGTGACGAATGCCGCGGTAACTCCCGATGTCCATCAGTCGCTTGATGTTCATGGCGACCTCGGTGCGAAGGGCACCCTCGACCTTGACCGAGCGCTCGATCATTTGGCGGAGCCGGGCGACCTCCGAATCGGAGAGATCGCGAACCCGGGTATCGGGGCTCACACCCGTTTCACCGAGGATTCTGCTGCTGGTGGGCCGCCCAATGCCGAAGATGTAGGTGAGCGCGACCTCGACCCGCTTCTCGCGTGGAAGGTCCACGCCTGCAATGCGTGCCATGATCAGCCTTGCCGCTGTTTGTGCTTGGGATTGCGCTTGCAGATGATGCGGACGACGCCTTGTCTCTTGATGACCTTGCAGTGCTCGCAAATCGGCTTCACGCTCGAACGAACCTTCACGCGTCTCTCCGGGCCGGGTTTCTGGAATAGCTACCCAATATAGAGACCCTGGAAATGAGACGCAAGTGAAAGCACCACCCTCACCTAACCAACAACCCGGAACTCTACCAGGCTCCAGCCCCGTCGGCCCAAGCGGTAGCCCAGGAGCAGGATCTGGCTCCTGACGTCCTGGGTACCAGTGATGCGGTATCGTCGCTGAAGCTCGACGAATCCGCGGCCCGGCTCGACCTGCCGAGCCGCCCGAACCAGCACCTCCACTTCCTGTGTGGGGGCAAGAAAATCGGCCAGCAGCGCGGCTGCTTGCGCCGGCCCGAGTGCCACTGAGGGATCAGCTCCTGGCAGCTGAATCAGCACCCTGGGACTCTGGGCGATGAGCGCCGCCGGGTCATGGGTAAACCACGCCCGCCGGGCCTGTTCGGCGGCGTCACGAAGGCCGGTATCCTGAGCCACCAGTGCGGCCGGCAGCAGGATTGTGATCAGGAGCATGTAAAACCTCTTCACTGCGCCTCCTGCAGGAACTGATCGAAAGCCGACGCCGGGTCGGGTGCCTGAAGAATCGGACGGCCGATCACGAGATGGGTCGCGCCATTGGCCACCGCGTCCTTTGCGGAGGCCACCCGGGCCTGATCCCCGGCAGGATCGCCCTGGCGCCGGATGCCGGGCACCACAATTCTGGCGTCCGGACCCAGCCGCCCTCGCAAGAGAGATACCTCTCTCGCGGAGCACACGACCCCATGAAGTCCTGCCGCGGCTGCCACCAGCGCATGGCGCTCGGCTTCTGCTGCGAGATCCACCTCTATTCGGCCAACCGCACGACCATACCCGAGGGCATCATGTGAGGTGAGCACCGTTACGCCGATCAGTATCACCTCGTCGGCGGCAGCGACGGCAGCAGCCTCCAGCATGACGCTGCCTCCGAGCGTGTGCACCGTCGCCATCGAGACGCCGATCTCCCGCGCCGCCGTGACGGCACCGGCCACGGTATTCGGAATGTCGTGCCACTTGAGATCGAGAAAGACGTTCAACCCTCTGCCGATCAGCTGCCGGATGAGATCGGGCCCTTCCCGTGTCATTAAAATCGAGCCGACCTTGACCCACTGAACCGCAGGCAGCTGGTCCAGCAGTCGTAATGCATCGATGCCGCGCGGCGTATCCAAAGCCAGAATCAACTCAGCCATTGCCCCGCTCAAGCTCGGACACGATCCGCCCCGGCAGATGGGGGTCGGCCAATGCGCCGGTGCCGATGGCAACCAGCGAGGCTCCAGCTTCGAGATACTGCCGGACATCGTCCGCCGACCGAACGCCGCCAACTCCGATGACCGGAGTTGTCCCTATCCGAGCAACGATCCTGGAGACCGCCAGAACCCCTACTGGGAGAAGGGCCGGGCCGCTCACACCGCCGTTTCCATTGCCCAGGCGGGCTGCGCCAGTAGTCGAGAACAGAAGCCCCGGCATGGTGTTTACGGCACTGATGGCGTCCGCTCCGGCATCACGTGCCGCCAGCGCCATTCCGGCAATGTCTGGCAGGACGGGAGATAGCTTCGCGATCAAGGGAAGTCGGGTACGGCTGCGACACTGTGAGATGATGCTGTGCACGGATCTGTGGTCGGCACCAAACTCGATGCCACCCGCGTGAGTGTTGGGACAGGAAAGATTCAACTCGAAAGCACTTATGGTGGGGGTCCCGTCCAGCTCACTGACCACGGTGGCGTACTCCTCGGCCGTAAAGCCTACCACGTTGACAAGAACCTGTGCTCGGGTCAGCCGGGAGGAGAGCCACGGGAGATACTCGTCCCGCACGCGCGCTACGCCTGGATTAGCCAGACCTACGGAATTCAGCATGCCGCCGCGAAATTCAGCGGCTCTGGGGGAGGGATTGCCGGAGCGCGGCTCGAGGGACACCGCCTTGGTGACGAGCCCGCCGAACCGATCGAGGTCGAGGACTCCATCCAGCTCTATTCCGAAGCCGGCGGTGCCTGCCGCCAGGAGAATGGGATTTTGGAACCGCCTGCCGAACAGGTCGCGCGAGAGGTCCTGGCGACTCACTCGGGCTCTACGACCCGGACAGTCGGCGCCGGCTGTGGCCGGCGGCGACCTGGCGTCTCATTATCATCCCGGGCCGGCGGACCCGCGCGGCCGCGCCGGGCGGGCCG
>DATFFX010000180.1:0-7907 GCA_035249825.1 Gemmatimonadales bacterium
GCAACCTCATCCCCGCCCTGGCCGATCGGTTTCATGTCCTTTCGCCCGACTACCCCGGCTTCGGCAACAGCGACATGCCGGATCCCGCGACCTTTGGCTACACCTTCGATCGGCTCTCCGACATAATCGAGGGCTGGCTCCGGCAGTTGGGTGTAACCCGGTTCGGCCTCTACGCCCAGGACTACGGCGGTCCGGTTGGATTCCGCATCGTGAGCCGCCATCCAGACTGGCTGGAGTGGCTCATCGTCCAGAACTCCAACGCGTACGAAGAGGGATTCACCGCCGCGTGGGATGGGATCCGGCACCGGCTCTGGCAAAGCCGTACCGCCGAGACCGAGGCGCCGCTGGGTGCTTTCCTCGAGCTGGAGGGGATCCGGTCGGTCTACCTTCACGGTCATTCGGATCCGACGCTCATCAGCCCGGATAACTGGAACATGGACTACCGGTTCATGGAGCGGCCCAAGGCCCGGCGGGTTCAGCTGGACCTGCTATACGACTATCGCACCAACGTCGCGCTCTATCCGGCGTGGCAGAAGTTCCTGCGGGAGCGCCGGCCGGAGAGTCTGATTTTCTGGGGACAGAACGACATCTTCTTCACCCCGGAGGGCGGCGACGCTTACCTGAGAGATCTGCCGGATGCCGAGCTGCATCGGCTCGATTCAGGACACTTTGCCGTGGAGGACTCGCTGGACCTCATTGCAGCCAATATCTTCCGCTTCTTCGAGGAGCGGGTCGCCCGCCGGAGCTCGACGGCTGCGAGTCGCCCGTCGCGGGTCGCGTAATCGACCAGCACCGACAGTAGGCAGTGAGCGATAGCGGCCGGATTACTTCGGTCGCTGCGCTCCCTCGCCATGACTGATACCGCCGTACCGCCTTACATTCCCCCCAATGCCCACCAACGCCCTCATCACCGGCGCCACCGAAGGCATCGGCCGAGCCACCGCCTTTGCCCTCGGACACGCGGGCTATCGAGTGGCGGTGTGCGCCCGCACGCAGCCGAAGGTCCGCCAGCTGGTCGAGGAGCTCCAGAGCGCCGGTATCGAAGCGGCAGGCTCTGCGGCCGACGTGGGCAACGCGGACCAGGTGGCGCGAATGGCGGAGGAGATCGTCGGCTCCCTTGGCGAGATCGACGTCCTGGTGAACAACGCCGGCGTCATGATAGCAAAGCCCTTCGAGGAGCTGACACTCGGAGACTGGGATGCCGTGATGAACACCAACGTCCGGAGCCTGTTTCTGGTAACGAAGGCGGTGATTTCGGGTATGCGGCAGCGGCGCAACGGAACCATCGTCAATGTCGCGAGCCTGGCCGGCCGGAACGGCTTCGTCGGCGGTACGGCGTACACGGCCTCCAAGCATGCCGTGCTTGGGTTCAGCCGGTCCCTGATGCTGGAGACCCGGAAGGATAACGTACGGGTGATTGCCATCTGCCCGGGGTCGGTAGACACCAGTATGCTGCGGGACCAGCCGATGCTTAAGTCCGAGCCCAGCCGCATCCTGCGGCCGGAGGACGTTGCGGCGACGATCCTGCACACGCTCAGCCTGCCGGTGCGGGCGATGGTGAGCGAGCTGGATATCCGGCCCACGAATCCGTGAGCGAGGTAAACCGTAAATGGTGAACGGTGAGCGGTGAACGCTCCCCAGCAGTCATTTTCGAGGTAGTGCCGAAGCAATCCAGTGGGCTCTGTTCGCAAGCTGCGTGGGTGGACTGATCGCTCGGCTTCCCGCTCACCGTTCACCGTTTACTGTTTACCGTTTACCGCTCACCGCTCACCTTTGATCTAATCGGAGGCCGTCTGACCGGTCGCAGCAGCTCGGTTGTCGTGTCCGGCTGTATCTGCAAGGCAACCACCTTCAGCGAGTTGCTTCCGCAGGCGCGCGCCGCCGGCTGGACCTTGGACGACCTGGTCCGGGAGACCGGATGCGGTGGGCAGTGCGGTCTGTGCCGGCCTTATCTCCGCCGGATGCTGCGAACCGGAGAGATCGAGTTCTACGAGATCCTGACCGCGGAGAGCGCCTGAGCACGGGACGCCTGGTTCGGATCCGCCGGCTGGCCGCGGGATTCGAGCACCGCTGGCGGCTCCTCTCCTATACCGGGTCGGTGGTCGGCGTCGCCATCATCATCGCCTGGCTCGGTCTCTGGCTGTTTCGTCAGAACGATGCCGTGGGCCTGTTGCTCACATCGGTAGCCACCCTGCTGACGCTCATCGCCTTTCGCCACCTGCGCGAGCTGTCCGAGGCGCAGAAGGAGTCTCTCCGCCGATCGCTGGACCAGTCCGACCGGCGAAACCGCGAACTGGAACGGCTGCGGCACCTTGCGGGAACGTTGCTGGCCGGCACCGATCTGGATGGGCTGATGAAGGAGGTCGCTCATACCGCCAGCGAGCTGCTCGAAGCAGAGAGCGGAGGAGTGACCCTGGTGGTGGAAGAGGGACGCTTCCTCCGTCTGGTGGCCGCCTGCGGTCCACTCGAATCTTTCATCGGCCTGCTCCTTCCGATGGACGAATCGCTGCTGGGGTGGGCCGTTACCCAGGATGCCCCGCTGATTTCGGACGACATGGATGCCGATCCCCGCAGTTACCACCCTCACGATTCGCCGGTCAGGCTGAAAACAGCGGCGATCATCCCGCTGCACTCGGCCGGTGTGCCGATCGGAACCGTGAGCGTGTACAACCGGCGGGACGGCCGTCCGTTCAGCGATCACGATCTGCGCCTGCTTCAGATCCTCGGCGATCAGGTGGTTGTGGGCCTCGATCGCGCTTCCGTGTTGCAGGAGAGCCGCCGCAACGAGCTCGCGCTTCGGACGAAAAACGTGGAGCTGCAACGCGCCACGCAGCTCAAGAGCGAGTTCCTGGCGAACATGTCCCACGAGCTGCGCACTCCGCTCAACGCGATCATCGGATTCTCCGACCTGATGCTCGACGGCGGTACCGGAGAGATCAACGGGCAGCAGCGGGAGTTTACCGAGGCGGTTCTGCGCAATGGAAAGCATCTGCTCTCGCTGATCAATAGCGCCCTCGACTTGTCGAAGATCGAGGCCGGCCGGATGGCGCTCTCACTCGGAGTAACGGACCTCCGCGAGGCCATCGTCGCTGCCGTGGCGGATACCGGCAGCCTACGCACCGCCAAGGGCCAGGAATGCACGCTCCAGTTGGACCCGGCGTCCCTGACGATCGTGGCAGACGGCGGCCGGATCCGACAAATTCTGTTCAACCTTCTCTCCAACGCGTCCAAGTTCACCCCTGAGGGCGGCAAGATCTCACTGGCCGCGGTGCGCACCCGCAGTCCGATCCGTCAACCTGCCGAGCGCGCCGGTGACCAGGCGAAGCTGGTTTCTCAGGATGTGGTCTGGGTCTCCGTCATCGATGATGGGATCGGCATCAAGCGAGAGGACATGCCGAAACTCTTTCAGGAGTTCAGCCAGGTAGACAGCTCCTCGAGCCGCAGGGCCCAGGGCACCGGACTCGGATTGGCCCTGTGCAAGAAGTTCGTGGAGATGCACGGGGGCACCATTGGCGCGGACTCGGTTTTCGGCAAAGGCGCGGCATTCTGGTTCCTGCTTCCTACCGAAGGCCCCGTCCGACGAAGCGCCACCGCCGAGCGGGGGTGAGTATACTCCACGTCATGCATCCTTTCGGCGCTGCGCGTCGCCGGCGCCTCTTCCGGGCCAGGGCATTCTTCCTGCTGACCACGTTCCTCGGGGCGGGGACCAGTCTGCCGAGCCTGGATGCACTGGCCTATCACCACGGAAGCGCAAGCGAGAGGTCTCAACCTCATGTTGAGCCCGCAGGTGGGTGTTTCAGTCACTCCGATCAATGCACCCTCAGCCGCACCGCCTCTGGATCCGGCGCAGTTGCCGCTCCGGTCGGCGTAACGCGACACGAGTCTCCCAGCGAACCCGTAAGCCAACCTTCCTTTCAACTTCAGCCAACCTGCGCCGAGCCTGGCGCACTTCCTCGAAGCCGGGCACCTCCCACCTTCCGACACGTCTGAACGTTTGCGCCCGCCGGGCGCGAATCTCTCACGGATCGGAGAACCACATGCACTCTCGTGGTGGCACCGTCATTGTGGTGAGCATGTGCTGTCTGGGGGCCGTGACCCCTGCCAGGGGACAGACACCTGCCGCCCTGGATTCTTTGCGACGCGGCCTGGCGGCCACGTCGGCGCGGATCGACTCGCTGGAGCTTGGGCTCTGCCCTGGAGAGTCACCCGCAGCGCGCTTCCGCCCGACCGGTAACGCGAACACCGACAGCCTCGCAGCCGCGCTCGATCGGCTGAGTCGCCGCGTCGAGGCCCTCCGGTCGAGCCGGTGCGCTCCCAACGCCCAGCCGCAGCCGTCGGACAGTGCCGGTGAGCTTGCCGCGCTCCGGGCAGCCGCGGCCAGGGCCGCAGGAGGGGCCGCGGACACCGGAGCCGCCGACACGACGCAGGCGGTACCATCCCCTGAGACTGCAGCAGGGCCAAGGGCCGCCCCTCGTGGCGGCAACCTGCTGAATCCGGAGATCAGCGGTACTGGAGACGTCCGCCTGGTGGGAGAGGAGGGAAGAGAGGCTACTGCGGTGGCCCGCGAGTTCGAGTTCTCCTTTCAGGCCGCGCTCGATCCCTACTCCAGTACCAAAATCTTTCTGGCAGCAGAGGAGGAGGGGATCAGCATCGAGGAGGGGTACATCTACTGGACCGGATTGCCCGGCCGCCTGCGCCTGGATGCCGGCAAGTTCCGCCAGCAGGTGGGCGATCTCAATCGCTGGCACAGCCACGCACTCCCGGAAACCGAGTATCCCCTGGTATATCAGCGCTACTTCTCGGAAGAAGGATTGGCAGGTGTAGGCCTCTCGCTGTACACCACTCTGCCGTTCTCGCTGGCCGGCACAACCCACGAAGTCTGGCTTCAGGGTACCACAGCGGAGAGCGAGCCGCTGCTCGGTGGTGGCGGGGAGCTGCTCTTCCTGGGCCGGCTTCAGAACTTCCGACAATTGAGCCGTAGCACGTACGCCCAGGTCGGCGTCACCGGCCTCGGCGGCAACAACAGCGATGCGGGCCTGCGAAGCCGTTTGGTCGGTCTCGATTTCCGGGTGACGTACCGTCCGCCGGAAACCGCTACCCGTCGCGACATCACCTTCAGGGCCGAAGGCTACCGGCTACATGCCACCCAGTTGGGGGCGACCACCAACCGATACGGCGGTTTTCTCGACTTGGCGGCGCGTACCAGCCGCCGCTGGATCTTCGGCGCCCGCTATGATCACGTCGAGGCCCCCCGGGGACTGGCGGACACCGAGTGGCGGATCACCCCACACATCACCTGGTGGCAAAGCGAGTTCGTGTATCTGCGGCTGGAAGGGGAGCACCGGCACACCGACCTGGAGGGCGGCCGCAACATGCTTTCGCTTCAGGCAGTCTGGGCAATGGGACCACACAAGCATGAGACGTACTGAAGGCGGGTACGCGGGTAGGCGTGTAGGCGGGTAAGCAGAACCTGTCATCCTGAGCGCAGCGAAGGATCCCTGAATTCACAACAGAGAGATCCTTCGCTTCGCTCAGGATGACACAGCGCGGTCAGAATGACTGGATTTCTTGAAGGGATACGATATGAACCTCACTTCACTGTTGCTTGCTGCGGGTCTTCTCATAGAACCGGCCTACCCGCCTACCCGCTTACCCACGTACCCGCCTCTACAAATCGTCACGTCCCTCACGACCTACGGCGCCATCGCACGCGAGATCGCCGGTGACCGGGGTGTCGTCACGTCGATCGCGCACGGGGACGAGGATCCTCACTTCGTGCAGCCCAAGCCGAGCTTCATAAGACTCCTGCGCGATGCAGACCTGTTCGTGACCACCGGCATGGACCTCGAGCTCTGGGTGCCGGCACTGCTCGAGCGAGCCGGGAACCGCGGGATCGTGGAGGGTGGGCCCGGCTACGTGCCGGCATATCGGGGCATCGAGCTGCTCGAAGTACCGGTTGCGGTGAGTCGTTCACAGGGTGACATCCACGTCGATGGTAACCCGCACATTCACACCGATCCGGTAAACGGGATCATCATCGCCCGAAACATCCTCGCGGGTCTACAGCGGGTCTCGCCGGGGAATGCGGCGTTCTTTGCCGGCCGGGAGCAGGATTTCGAGAAGCGGGTCCTGGAAGCGACGATAGGTCCTTCGCTGGTGGCCATTCTCACTCCGGCAACCGCCTTCGAGCTGCTGCGCACCCACAAGCTCCAGGATTTCCTGAGCCGGCGGACCTACCAGGGAAAGCCGCTGACTCAGCAGCTGGGCGGCTGGCTCGAGAAGGGCCGAAGCTTCCGCGGCAAGGAGATGGCTTGTTATCACAAGGAGTGGGCGTACTTCAGCCGCCGGTTCGATGTCGATTGCATCGCCTTCATCGAGAGCAAACCCGGCATTCCCCCCACGCCAAAACACGTTCAGGAAGTCATCGCGCTCATGCGAGAGCGGAAAGTGCCGGCGCTATTTGCCTCCAACTACTTCGACCGGAATCAGATTCAGCAGGTGGCGGCAAGAACCGGCGCCAGGCCAGTAGTTGTTCCCGAGAACACCGGGGGGGCTCCAGGGGTCGATACCTACTTCCAGCTGGTGGACACGTGGGTGAACAGTCTGTCGGCGGCATTCCGGAACGTGGCGCTCCAGACCGGAGCCTCATGATGGATCCAAGCCTCTTTCTTCCGCCCCTGGTGGCCTGCCTGGCGATTGTGTCTATCCACTCCTACCTCGGTCTTCACGTCATCGCCAGGGAGGTGATCTTCGTCGATCTCTCGCTGGCGCAGATGGCAGCGCTGGGATCGACGGTAGCGATCCTGGCCGGCAGCCCGCCCGATTCTCCCGCCGCGCTGCTCTATGCGCTGGGCTTCACCACACTCGGTGCCGCTCTGTTCGCCCTTACGCGCACGACCGGCAAGGGACCGGTCCCCCAGGAAGCGATCATCGGCATCGTGTATGTCATGGCGTCGGCGGCGGCGATCCTGGTCGCCGATCGTACGCCCCGGGGTGGTGACGCCATCAAGGACATTCTGGTAGGCAGTCTGCTGTGGGTCACCTGGCCCACGATTATCCGACTCGCCGCCATCTACGCCATCGTAGGGGTCTTTCACTGGGCATTGCGGCGCCGCTTCCTGACCATCTCGTTCGAGCCGGAAAGCGGTGTCGCGAAGGGCTGGCGCATCCGCTGGTGGGATTTCTGGTTCTATCTGTCGTTCGGCATCGTCATCACCTTCTCCGTACCGATTGCGGGCGTGCTGCTGGTTTTTTCCTTCCTGGTGGTGCCCGCCGCGATCGCGTTTCAGTTCACCCGTAGACCCGGAATGCTGGCCGCGATTTCCTGGGTCGCCGGTGCGTTGGCATCC
Organism: Gemmatimonadales bacterium; assembly: GCA_035249825.1. Lineage (GTDB taxonomy): Bacteria > Gemmatimonadota > Gemmatimonadetes > Gemmatimonadales > GWC2-71-9 > CAVVWJ01. The sequence goes on from DATFFX010000180.1 coordinate 7,350, forward strand.
GCACTGGGGCTACTGGTCTCATTCGAGTACGATCTGCCGACTGGGCCGGTGGTCGTCTGTATGTTCGGGCTGGTGTTGCTGGCGGCGTACCTGGTGAGACGAGTGCTCGGGATCACGCCTCCCGAACTGGTGGCAGGCGTTCCGGCCGAATGACCGAGGGTCCTCAGCTCTTCTGAGCTCGCGTCCAGCCCGGCACGAATGGCGGCGGCAACATGGCGGTACGGCGTAGCAGCTCGAAGTGCGGGGCGGCGATGTCGGCAATCCGCTGGGCTGGAATCAAATGATGGTCCGTCAGCTCGGCGGGTGAGCGGGCGCTGAAGACCAGCGCCCCATGAACTTTCCCGGCGACGCGAAGCGGAACGATCAGCCGGCAGGTCCCGCGAGCTTGCGACGATGCGTTGGGTGCCTCTCCTCGGAGCACACGCGCAAGTGCAGTCCCCGTAACCGGCACCAGTGGCAGCTCGGAGAGAGCCCGACGCTCCCCGGCTTGCAGCAGAGCCACCCGGTCGCCTTGAGTCAGCTTGAGTGCGATGGCGAGCTGCGTAAACGGGATGAGCC
>DATFFX010000181.1:0-4071 GCA_035249825.1 Gemmatimonadales bacterium
GGACGGGCAGTTCTGGCGCCAGCGTGGCCGCGAGATTGACCCGTTCGATGTTGCGGCCTTCCTGGGCGAAGAGAAAAAGAACCAGAAAAAGGGCCGGCCCCCGAGCGCGACGCTGATCGAAGAGCGTCTGCAGCAGGGCCCATTCTGGGCAGCACTTTTTCCGGATAGCGCGAACACGATGCGGGTGTTGACCATGTGGCATCCGGGCGAACCCGCGCCGTTTGTGGCTCGGGCGGTGCAACGCATAGGAACAGCCGACACGGTGCCCACCGATAACTGGTCGGGCGGAGGGATCTCCGTGCCGATCGATCCAGCCACTGGTCGGCTCGGCGTGGGGCGGATGCACCCGCTGAAGGGCCATCGCTCGGAGCAGAGCTTCGAGCATCACCCGGACACCGGGGCTCGACTGACCGGAGCGGTCATACCCGGTTGGGACCGCATTGTTGCCACGGTACTCCACGCGGCCGGCAGCCTGCCGTTCAATCGAATTGGGGGCTGGGACGTGCTGGTGGATGCAAGTGACACGCCGATCATTCTCGAGGCCAACGGCAACAGTGACGTGAATCTGTTGCAGGTCCACGGGGGCTTGCTCGCCGAGCCCCGCATTCGGCGCTTCTACGAGGCACTCAGTGTAGTCTCATAGGACGTATCAGAATTCGTCGCCAAGGTACAACAGCGGATATAGTGATGGCGCAGGCCATAAACGATTCACCTACACTACCTCAGTTTCCTCAGTCGGGTAGTGTCACTGACAAGCTCTTCAGCAGGTTACTGGGTCGCCGTATTTACCGAGGTGTCAAATCGGGCTACGGCTGGCTCAAGCACGAGAAGAACGACCGGACCAGCCTGCCGCTGGGTCGTAGACTGCAGGTGTGGCGACACGGTTTCTATGCCGAGTCCGCCCTGTTGTACAATCTGCCTCAGAACGATGCCCGCGAGTACTTGAGCGACTACACCCGGGGGGCGCGATACCGGGAGATCAATGTCCACAACGATTTCTTCTCCCACCGGCTCGTCCTGCGATCTTTCTTGCTCGCGATGGGCTTTCGTCAGGCCGAGACGTTGGCCCTTGTGTTCGAGGGACGGATTCTGAGTGATCCTTTCGGACGCACTGCGGAGCACATGAGTCCAGAGGAACTGATGCGCCGGCTCGGTGACAGCGGCCGAAGCTATATCGTCAAGCCCGAGAATGGCGCCTGCGGAGGTGACGTGTTCCTGCTGGAGCGGCGCGGCGGTCGGTGGGTCCGCCGGCGAGGCCGGGACACCACGCCTTTCGATCCAGGCGCACTACTGCGGGAATCGCGGAATGATCCCGAGGGCCGGATGATGCTGATCGAGGAGCGACTGGAGCAGGGCCCTTTCTGGCAGCGGCTCTTTCCAGAGAGCGCCAACACCATCCGGGTGTTGACCCTATGGTCACCTGGCGAGCCCGCTCCCTTCATTGCCCGCGCAGTCCAGCGCATCGGCCGGCCCGACACAGTGCCTACCGATGATTGGTCTGGTGGCGGCATCTCAGTCTTGATCGATCTGGCCAGCGGCACATTGGGCCAGGGGCGGCTCAGGGGCAAACAACCCACCGAAAGTTCAGTCACCCGCCATCCGGACAGCGGCGCCGAGATTACCGGAGCGGTATTGCCGGGTTGGGACCGGATTCAGGACACGGTGCTACGTGCCGCTGCCAGCCTGCCATTCAACCGGACGGCAGGTTGGGACCTTCTGGTAACGTCCGATGGAGAGCCGGTCATCATCGGGGCCAACGGCGACACCGAGATCAACCTGCTTCAAGTGCATGGTGGCCTGCTCGCCGATCCGAGGGTCCGCCGGTTTTATCAGGAAGTGGGAGCGCTGGGCCGCAATGGGCAGTCTCGGCGGCCACGGAGCTGACCGCGGCGGATTCTAGCTGGACGACGGCCAGGTGCCACCCAGGGCCTTGTACAGCGCCGCATAAGCAGTGGCCGCTTCGGTCCGCGCCTGTGCCAGCTGCGTCTCTGCCTCGAGCTGGGTGCGCTCCGCGTCGAGAACGTCGAGAAAGCCTGCAACACCTCCCGTGAAGCGAAGCCGCGCCAGCTCCGCAGCCCGTCCGCTGGCGGCGGCGGCATCCTGAATCCGTTCCAGCCTCGATCGCGCCGTGCGGTAGCGCACCAGCGAAGTCTCCACTTCCTGCAACGCACGGAGCACCGTTTGATCGTACCGGGCCCGAGCCTCCGATTCCCGCGCACGTGAGACGTCCACTCGAGCCTTCACCCGTCCCAAATTGAGCGCAGGCCAGGACACAATGGGCCCAACCATATAGCGGAACGTGCCGCGGTCGCCAAGAGCGTCGAAGGCCGAGGAGGAGTAGCCAGCGCTCCCGCCCAGCGTGATCCGCGGCAGGTAATCGGCTTTCGCGGACCCCACCAGTGCGCGCTCGACGGCGAGCTGCCGCTCCGCGGCAGCGACGTCGGGCCTTCGCCGAACCACGGAATCCGGCGTCTCCACCAACTCTACGACCGGTAAGGGCGGCAGTGGAGCAACAGCGTCCAGCTCACCGGCCACGACGGCCGGAGAACGGCCCACCAGGGTACCTATCTGGTACTGCGCCTCACGTATTCGCGCTTCCAGCAGCGGAATGGCTGCCAGGGTAAAGCTGAGTTGGGCCTGAGCCCGCTCGGTATCGAACCGAGTCCCCCTTCCTGCATCGAGGCGCTCACGAGTGACTTCCAGGGTGCGCCGCTGGTTCTCGGCGTTGCGCCGAGCCACCGAGAGCTGTTCCTGGGTTCCACGCAGGTCAAAGTACGCCCGGGCGAGCTCCGCCGTGAGCGTAACGTTGATGTCGCGGAGATCCTCCTGCGTGGCGGACACGAATGCCCCCTGCGCCTGGACATTGCGGCGCACCCGCCCGAACAAGTCCAGCTCCCAGGAAGCGTCGAACCCACCGTCCCAGATGTCCTGATCGGGAAAAGTGCCTGAGCCGATCGGAAAGGTCGCGCCGGCAAGCCGCTGTCGGGTATAGCCACCGGCGAAGGTCACCGTTGGCGCCAAATCGAAGACCGCCTCGGTACGGGCCGACCGGGCGCCCCGCACCCGCGCTTCGGCTGCACGGAGGTCGAGGTTGGCCCGAGACACCTCGTTGATCAATCGCATGAGCGTCGTGTCACGTAACTCGGACCACGTGCCGGTGCTCCGGTCACTCGTCCGCGTGACAGCCGACTCGACGATGGTATCCCTTGTCTCCCGGAACGCGGAAGGCACGGTGATGTCGGGTGGACGGTAGCCCGGCGCCGTTGCGCAGCCGGCTAACCCGAGCAGGAAAAGGGTCCCGGCATTACGCATGTTTCGACTCCTTGTCGTGGGCAGGCTCTATCACCAACTGCCGGGCGCCCTGGATCCGCCGCTCGACCAGCTTTTGAATCACCACATAGAACACCGGTGTCAGCACCAGTCCGAAGAAGGTGACGCCCAGCATTCCGGAGAACACTGCCACGCCCATGGCGTGCCGCATTTCGGCGCCGGCACCACTGGAGAAAACCAGCGGCAGCACACCCATGATGAAGGCGAGGGACGTCATCAGGATGGGGCGCAGCCGGAGCCGGCAGGCCTCCAGCGCCGCTTCCACTGCTGATTTGCCCTGGAGATGAAGCTCGCGGGCGAACTCAACGATCAGGATTGCGTTCTTACACGCGAGCCCGATGAGCACCAGGAAACCGATCTGGGTAAAGATGTTGTTGTCGCCCTTGGTGAGCCACACGCCGCCGATGGCACACAGGAGCGACATCGGCACGATGAGGATGACCGCGAGAGGCAGCGACCAGCTCTCGTACTGCGCCGCGAGCACCAGGAAGACGAGCAGCACGCACAGCGGGAAGATGAACACTGCCGTATTGCCGGACAGCTTCTGCTGATAGGTCAGGTCGGTCCACTCGTAGCCGATACCGTTCGGCAGCACGTCACGCATGATGCCTTCAATCGTTTGCTCGGCCTGGCCGGAGCTGTAGCCGGGCGCGGGTCCACCGTTGATGTCGGCGGACGGATACCCATTGTACCGAACGGCCTGATCGGGGCCGTGCGACTCCTTTACCGTGATCACCGCGC
>DATFFX010000182.1:0-27378 GCA_035249825.1 Gemmatimonadales bacterium
CAGCTTGATGCCGATCATGCCGGCATCGAGGCAGCGCCGAAGCTCTGCTTCCGCATGGGAGCGGAAGTTCGGGTTGACCACGCAATAACCGCGAATGCGGGTGGGGTGCGCACGTTGTAGTGCCAGGAGGCAGTCATTCCCGTACTGAATATCATCGGGCGATGGAAAGTAGATCGGAGAAGTCAGCCCCCAACTGCCCAGGATCGAAGCGATATGAACCGTGATCCCGACACGTTCGCCCGCCCGCAGGCGGCTGGCATTGCGTTCCTGCCAGTCGCCGCGCGGCGAACGGTCATGGAGAAAGTGGGCGTGTACGTCGACGAGGGCCCCTATGCCTCCTCCTCGGCCACTTCCTCGTCCTCAACCGCGCTACTCCCGGTGATCGCCTCGTCTGCCGACTCGACGACCAGCGTCAAATCGGTTTCCTGCGAATCCTCATCCTCTACCGAGCCATCCTCATCATCCACGTCGTCGAGATCATCGACGGTTGGTTTGCGACTGGACATACCCACCTCCTGAAAAAGCACGCTGCAGTGTTAGCCTCGTCGTCAGGCTGCATTTCAATCTAGGCAGATTTCGGCACCCCGGAGAGTGCTTCAGCGAGGACCTGGAGAGTGGCATCGATCACGGCTGGATCGTGCGCCAGAGAGACGAAGTTGTAGGCTGATCGTTTGAACAGGAGGCCCCCACGGGCACACTCGGCTGTCACCGCGCGCGACACCTCCTCGCCCGCATACTGGAGAAAGCACATCTCAGGGATCCCGCCGACTCCAACGATCAGCTCCGGATGTTCGTGATGCAGTGTGGCGAGACCTTGCAGCAGGCGACTGCCAACCCTGCCGAGGTGCTGGGGTACGTGCCGGGCTGCCATGACGTCGAGGGTTGCCCGTGCCGCGGCGAGCGAGACGAACTCGGTAGCCAGCGTGGAGGAGATCCAGGTACGGGCCGCTCCCGCCATCACCCACCGGCTACCACCGACCACTGCCAGGGGAAAGCCGTTTGCAATGGCTTTTCCCAGGACGACGAGGTCAGGGCGAATGTGATAGCGCTCGCAGGCTCCGCCGACTGCCAGCCGGCAGACCGTCTTGATCTCATCCACGACGAGCAGCGCACCGAGACGCTCTGTCTCCACTCGCATCGTTGTGAGCCAGTCTGGATCAGGCTCTCGGAGAATGACCGGCTCGAACACCACAGCCGCCAGGTTATCACCTGCTGCCCTGATGAGCCTGCGAGTTGCTTCCACATCGTTGAAGGGAAGCTCACCGTACAGCTCCCGGGTGGACTGCGGAACTCCCTCCGCACTCTGGGACCAGTCGTGCCAGCCGTGATAGCCGCAGCCGAGGATTCGCTCCCGTCCGGTGGCAACGCGGGCCAGGCGGACCGCGGCGGCCATTCCTTCAGCGCCGGTCTTCAGGAACCGAAGCTGTTCGACCCAAGGCATGAGCCCGCTGATCTGCTGGGCCAGCTCTTCCTCTATCACGGGAGGAAGGGGGCCGACGACACCATGCTCGGCTGCCGCGACGACCGCCCGGGTGATTTCAGGGTGGCCATAGCCGAGTGCGACCGAGCCGAGCCCCATGATGTAGTCGATGAACTCGCCCTCGTTCTCGTCCCAGACGCGGCAGCCGGAGGATCGCACCATGCGCGCCGGCAAGCCGGGATGGCGCGCACCAAAGAGGCTTTCCGGGCGCTTGCTACCGGTAGAGGTGAAGCCCGCGACATGCTCGGTCAACGGTCCCCGCCCGAAAAGAAGGATTCAGTCACAGCAGTTCCAGCTTTCCGAATCTGCCGGGATCCTGCCGGTCACCGCGAAGCCACACCCAGCCGCCGCCGCCACTCCATACCAGCTGTCCCGCACGCCGGAGCCGGGCGGGTTGCATCTCATTCACCAGCAGGTCGAAGCCGATCTCGTCTCCCACGCGTACATTGCTCCAGCCCGGAAGCCTGAGCGAGCAGGTAATCCGGTATCCCCGATCGGTGGGAGTCCAACTTCCCTCAACCATGTCACCTGCACTCGGAGATCCCGAGGTGTTGCGCGCGATCAGGCCTCCACCTTCAGTCGAGGGGACGATTAAAAAGCCGTTCACTGTTTCTTCCAAAGGCAGTTTGACATACACCTGAATTCCATCGGAGTGAATCTCGTCCGGCTCATTGTCGAGACGCAGCGGCTCAGCGCTTGGGTCGCGGGCAATCACGTCGGGCTTCACCACCTCCACAGCCAGGTACAGCGCGTCGTCGCTCCAGTTGACCAGGGCGCTGGCGGAGAGCTCGTCGGGACCTGGGTAGGGCTCCTCACTTCGCCGGTACTGGTCTTCATGATCGAGCTGAAGGTCTTCCTCGACCTCGAAACCGCTGAGCGTCCCGTCGAGCGCCGGCGGTTCCAGGATATGGTGGGCAGCCCCGACGGCTTGCAGTGGACGATCCTGCCGGACCAGGGGCTCGAATGGCGGTGGGTTCCGTCGGATGCCGGCGAGTCTCACTGTAGCCCCGGGGGTCTGTACCTCCCATCCCTCGGCGGTGGACGTGTGTCGCTCCACTCCGGCTGCGGTTTCTATCTCGATAGCGGCTCCACTGAGCCGAACCGTGCGCACCTGACACTCACCGCTGGTGGACTCCAGGACAGAGACCAACCGCAGATTTTTCCCCTGCGCCCGCACGATGTAGAATGTGGCTGGCTTGGTCGTCCCGGGCGCTCCCGGACCCACGGCGCGGAGCAGGTCTGCCGCGGAATCGAGGTAGAGGCTCAGCGTCGCGCTGGTTCCCTGGGAGCGAAGCACCAGCGGTACCTGCCGATCGTTCACGCGACGTTCAACCTGCCGTACAAACTCGTCGGACAGGTCGGCCGGCGCCCAGTTGCCGGCTGGCTCCACTTGCACCTCTCCGCTCAGATGCCAGGGCAGCTCGACTATGCGGTCCTCGGTTCCACTCAGCTCCAGGACGTCGAGCAGATAGCTGGGACCGGCCACCAACACCCGCACCAGCGGACCAAATCGTCCTCGAGCCCACGCCCACTCACCACTGGATCCGAAGTTGTCGCAGACAGCGTCACCGAACGGTTGAGAAACACCGTCGAGCCGGGGAGCGTTGTGAGCCAGCGTTGAGCGGTACCAGAACAGATCTCGAGCCACATAGGAACCGGTTCCGAAGTCAGGCAACCAGTACTCCCCGTCGGCATGCAGGATCAGGTTCAGCCGGTCCGGGTGGCCGTGCCCGCCACCCGAGCTGCCGCACTCGAGGCTGGCGTACCGGCTTCCACGGCGAAACAATGCCAGGCCCTGGCCTTCCACGAAGGTATTCCCCGGAGCCCATGGTGGAGTGTCGGTCGGCAACGAGGGCACCATCTCGAGCAATGCCCACCAGGACAAATCAGCACGGGTGCGCTCAGCGGCGGGATCCGGCTCACCCGCCTCGTGCAGGTAGGAGTCGAATGTCTGCGCCTTCGGCGCCGGAGCCCGGTACAGCTCTCGTAACCAGCTCCACAGGTCCTCGTGCCCGTCTGATGCGGCGGAGACTCTTGCGAGCCCAATCTCCCAGAGCTCGAGATACATCGGCTGCGCCAGGGAGACGCCGAACCGGGAGTCCTTTCGAGCGGGAAAGGTGTAGTCCGGGAGCGCGGTAACTGCAGGAGCGCGAAGCGCGTGCACCAGCTTGTCCGCCAGCCGGGGGTCAGCGAGCAGGTCAACACCGGCGAGTCGGGCCCACCACATGGCCAGCAACTGACCCCTGAGTGCGAACAGGTGATAGTTGTCTCCCTCGTACCACATCCCATCCTCACCGAACCCCTGCAGGAGATGAGTTACGATCCCGGTATTCCCCTCGATGACCCGGGAGGCGAGTTCCTCGTCTTCGAACCACACCGCGATGCTCGCCAACGCAGCGTTGTGCCAGGTCTGCCGGTTCGAGAGCCCTTCGTCGTACTCACCGATAATGTTCGCCGCCTCGTCCGCGACCGTAGCGATCACTCTGGCGGTGGCATCCTCCAGCAAACCGCTCTCGCGAAGCAGCATGGCAGCCGCGAGGTAGTTGCCGATCCAGACGGATTCGAGATACGTGGAGAAGAAGAGATGGCTGGGACCCAGAACGTTGTCGCGGTTAGGGTAGTCGGAATAGCCGCGATACGCCTGCAGCAGATTGTTCGCCCCCCTGGCGGCATCGTCTCGCCCTGAAAACGCCGCCACCGCAGCAAGGTGAGCTGCGCGCTCGGCGAGCCAGAGATGCTGATAGTGCGCCCAGGCCCGATCGTGCCGTTCTCCAGTGAACTGTTTCCGACAGCTGGGGCAGCGGTGGAGATGGGGACTCCAGGGGTCGAACTCCAATCGGGCACCGTCATCGGGACATACGCCGCCGTCGGCCGTCAGCAGTGCCTTCAGCGGCGACACCGGCGGCATGCGCCGGAGCACCGGTTCCGCCCGTTCTTCCAGTCGAGCCAGCAGCCGGGCCAGCTGAGGCGCGGCCTGGATATCGTTGCGACGCAGGTCCAGCTCTTCTGCCGTCAGCACGGCCGCACGCCATACATCGCCCAGCGCACGGGTAGAAGCGTGGCACCACTGCCTTGTGCCGCTTCTATGACTGCACTGGGATCATCTGGAGCAAGAAAGAACATGCACCCTCCTGCCCCGGATCCTGCCGCCTTGCCGCCCAGTGCTCCGGCGGCAAGGGCAGCTCGCTCCAATCGGGCCATGTTTTCCGTGCGCATACCTGGATCCAGGGCCTGCTGGTGAGCCCAGTTATCGCTCAGCAGCCGTCCGATCAGCGCAACGTCGGCGGACGCGAGTGCGGCATCCATGGACTCAGCCACAGCGCGCAGGCCGTACAGGGCACGAACTACCCTGGGCTCCCGGTTCTCATATGCCAGCATCACGCGATCGATGGTTGCACCAGAAAAATGGGACGCACTGGTGTAGCACAACACCGTCCTTCGACCGAGCTCATCAGCGAAATGCGGATCCAGATCGAGGCGCCGCACTTCGGCGTCGGGATCTCTGAAGTCGAGCCGGAGGAAACCGCCGTGAGACGACGTGAACTGATCCTGCCGTCCACCTGAAATACCGGCTTCCACCGCTTCCAGGTGGCAGGCACGTTCCGCGATATCTACCGGGTCAGGACTCTCGCCGCGAGCAGCCGACAACGCGGCGACCAGGGCCACATCCAAGGCACCGGAGCTTCCGAGGCCCGACCCCGGCGGCGCATCGGACCGGGTGGTGAGGGTACACGCTCCCACCGGCAGCATACGCAGTGCGGCCTTGAGAAGTTCGAGACGCCCATCGCTGACCAGTCCGGTCGAATCACGTATCTGCAGCTCGTCCCGGAGGTCTTCGGATATCAGCTGGATGCCACTCCCGCCCAGGCGGACCTCGGCGCGGGCGAAGAGCCGGATCGCAGCGGTGACGACCACCCCGCCTTCCTGGGCCGAAAACGGCGGAACATCGGTCCACCCTCCGGCCAGGTCGAGACGCACCGGGGCGGCGGCCCTGAAGGCGGGGCGCGGGTCTTCAGTAGGCTGCACTCCACTCATCGCGCGATCCACCAGTCGTGCACCGTCGGGAGCTCTCCCCGTAGATCCATGGTAACGCCGCGCACCCGACGATTCATTCCCTGAAGCCCGCGGGAGTGATAGAGAAAGGCCACCGGAGTCGAGTCGGCGAACAGGCGCTGAGCGGCGAGCGGATCCGCCGGCGCATCGAATCCGGCCAACGCCGCAAGCGGCTCCAGGTAGCCGAGACCCGGATCTCCAGCAATTCCCAGCACTGCCGCCTCGAAGTCGGGTGTCTGCCCGTAGACCCGCCCAAGGAAGGCGGACACTTCGAGCTGGCGGATTGTCACATCGAAGCCACGCTCGCGGAGCCGCGCTTGAAGCATCTGCTCCAGTGCCGCCTCGCCGCTCCCTACCGTGAGCAGTTCAAAGGGTATCGGCGTGCGAACGGGCTCCTCCCTGTACTCCACCGGCTTCACCGGAAGGTAGCCCGGCGCTGTCGGCGGCACCGGCCCCAGTGCCGGTGTTCCGTATCCATAGATGTATCCATCAACCAGCTCCTGGCGATCGATGGCATCGCTCACCCGACGGCGAGTCTCGAGGCGATTGAACGGAGGGCGCCGGGCGTTGAACACGATGCCCTCGGTCCAGAGCAGCGAGTAGCTCAGCACGGCGAGATTGGGATCACGGCGCACGAATTCGGCATGAGCGGGCTGGATCCCGGCGAAATCCAACTCGCCCGACGTGAGCGCGGCGAGCTTCGTGGTTGGTTCATCCACCACGACCACTATGAACCGCTTGAGGCGGGGCGGCCCGCCCAGCACGGCAGGGAAATGGGCATTGGCTTCGAACACCCATCGCCGGTTCGGCTCGTGTGACACGAACCGGAACGGGCCGTTACCGACCGGAGCGCTGTTCCAGCTTGCCTGGCGCAAGTGTTCGAGCGCTACCCCCTCGAGAAGATGAGCCGGCAAGATGGCGAGATCCGTGAGCACATCGGGAAAGCGGCTTTGCCGCCGCTTGAATGCGAGGAGTGCAGTTGAATCGTCGAGGGCCACAACACTGTCGAGCGCCGCGAGCTCGTTCCCCCGGGGATACCCGGTTGCCGGATTGCGGGCTGCGTTCAGGGTCCAGGCAACGTCTCGCGCCGTGGTAGGCCGTCCGTCATGCCAACGGATTTCGGTGTGGAGTTGGAGGATGAGCCTTCGACGATCGGAGGACCACTTCCACGAGCGAGCAAGATACGGCTGCGGCGTCAGCGCACTGTCATACTGTGCCAGGGTGGTGAGCAGCACATAGCGCTGTACCTGACGGGCCAGTGGATGCGCGGTAAGCAGCGGATTGATGCTCTGGAGATCCGCGCCCGAAGCAAAGAGCACGCTCTCGCCACGGCGATTTGCGTTGGAGCCGCAGGCGGAGATCAACGCTGACAGGAGCAGGATGCGGTTTGGCATTCGAAGCACGGCGAAGTTTATCTCTGCCAGGCGCAAGCTGCAGGATCAACCACCATTGATCGGCCCCTGACCGAGATACATTCTACCATGCTCCGAACGGTGTTTGTGCGGTCGATAGCCGGCGCTGCGGTCGTGATCGGCGTCGTGACTCTGATGTTTTTTCTCATCCGGATGGCGCCGGGAGATCCTGCTCTGCTGCTGGTAGGGCCCACCGCCACCCAGGAACAGCTCACTGCACAGCGGAGAGATCTCGGTCTCGACCGCCCGGTGCCCGAACAATACGCCACCTGGCTGAGCCGCTTCGTTCGCGGCGATTGGGGCACCAGCATCGCATCCGGCCGGCCGGTCCGTGCGATGATCTCCGCCGCCTGGCCTGCGACCGTCAGTCTCGTCGGCCTCTCGCTGATTCTGAGTTATCTCCTCGGCATTCTGGTTGGTGCCATCCAGGCAACGAGAGGCGGGCGGCTCGATACCGCCCTCTCGGTGGTCAGTGTCACGCTCTTCGCCGTGCCGGGGTACTGGCTGGGGCTGATGCTGGTGATGGTTTTCACCTACTGGGCCCGCGCCCTGCCGGCGTTTGGGGCAGCGGGTCTGGACGCCGACTTCCTCACCGGGTGGGATCAGATAGCCGATCGTCTCCGCCACCTCGCTCTGCCGCTGGCAACCCTCACGCTGATCGGCGTCGGTGGAACGGCGCGGTATGTTCGCGGCTCGATGCTGGATGTTCGGAACGCCCCTCATGTGGCGATCGCCCGAGCCAAGGGCTTGTCTTCCCTCCAGGTCAGCGTACGGCACGTACTCCGCAACGCATTGATTCCGGTGCTCACATTGCTCGGCCTCTCGCTGCCCGCGCTGTTTTCCGGGGCGGTGTTCATCGAAGCGATCTTCGCCTGGCCCGGGGTCGGACGCATCATGGTCGAAGCCGTAGGGGCCCGGGATTACCCGGTGATCATGGCCGCGACGGCGGTGAGCGCCATGCTGGTCGTGCTTGGAAATCTGCTCGCGGATGCACTGACCGCATGGGCCGACCCGCGGGTACGGATCGCGGAGCCCTCGGAAGGAGCGGTGTAGATGGGTGTTGGCACTCTCCTTCAGGACACACGAGCCCGGTTTGGGCTGGCGGTGCTCGCGATGGCCGCGATATTCGCGGTGATTGCTCCCCTGGTGGCCGTAGATCCTTCGGTACAGCGCGATATCGTGGCGACCCGCTTTCTCGCACCGTTCACCACTGACCTGCACGGCACCTTCCATCTGCTCGGCACCGACCGGTTCGGACGCGACGTATGGGCCCGCCTGGTATTCGGCGCCAGGGTGTCGCTGAGTGTGGGAGTGCTCGCAGTGCTGCTCTCGGTCGTAATCGGGCTGGCCATCGGGGCGGCGGCTGGATTCTGGCAAGGCCGTGTCGGCGTCCTACTCCTGGGGCTGACTGATTTTGCGCTGGCACTACCTCGAGTGGTGCTCCTGTTGCTCCTGGCTTCACTCTGGCAGCCGAGCGCGGCACTCGTCATCATAGTCCTGGGACTGACCGGCTGGATGACTATCGCGCGCCTGGTCCACAGTGAAGTCCGGGCACTGGCCGCCCGGCCATTCGTCGAGAGCGCGGTAGCGCTGGGAGTGAAGGGCCCCCGAGTCCTGGTGCGACATATCCTGCCCAATGCCCTGACCCCGGTTATCGTAGCAGCGGCGCTCGGCGTGGGGAACGCTATCATGCTCGAGGCAGGCCTCTCGTTTCTTGGCCTCGGTGTGCAGCCACCCACGCCTTCATGGGGCAACCTGATTGCCTCGGGACGGGATACACTCGTCAACGCGCCCTGGGTGGCTACCGCACCAGGGGTCGCGTTGGTGCTGGTGGTCGTAGCGGCCACGTTGCTGGGGGATGCGGTACGAGACCGGCTGGATCCGGCGGGGAAGCGGGTAAGCGGGTAAGTGGGGAAGCGGGGAAGCGGGGAAGCGGGAAGTGAATGATTGTCACTCTGAGCGAAGCGAGGGGACCGAAACTCAATCAGCTATGAAGTCCCATCGAGTCATCGTACGCCAATTCGCCAGGATCGACACTCTTCGGGCGGGGTCGACTCGATCACACGAAGAGGCTGTAGTTGAACCGCAGTTCTGGCTCCTTCGCGGAGTTTACCCTGAGCGTAGTCGAAGGGCTCAGGATGACAACGGTTGTTACCCTCCTGACTTACCACTTCCCCGCTTCCCCGCGTTCCCGCTTACTTCCCCGTCCACCGGGCTGACCCCAGCACCTCATCGATTTTTTTCTCCAGCACCGTAAGGGCCCCGGGCACTCCGCGGCACCCGTAGTCGTGCACTATTCTCTTGCTGCGTCCTCGGAATGTTGCCGAGCTGATAGCGGAAGGAGAGTCGGTGGAATAGCGGCGACAGGTGGGTTCGGGCGGAGCGTACCGGTCGGCGAAGGTGAAGAAGCCGGCCCGCTCCAGCTCGAGAAGTAGTTCGTCTACCTGCTTGGGCGGAATCTGACCCGTAGCGGTTCCCATATGCCGCACACCGGACTTGCCCTGGTACGTCACCAGGCCCGCCGGCGATACGGACACCCGATAGACCGGACATCCTCCGAAGCATGGTGTGCGCTCCAGGCTCACAGCCGGTCCGGAAGCAGCGGCGACCCGATCAGCGGCGTCCTGGGGTGCTGCCGACCCACGTGGCATGCAGGCGGTGAGTCCGACCAGCAGAATCGGGATGAAGCACCTCATCAGCGCGCTACCGGCACCCGTCGGACGCTGCTTCGGATGCCGTCCGAGAGCACGACATCCACTTCACGCGTCTGACTCACCAGCTCGGCGTATCCACCCCGGGCGAAGGACAGTACCTCACCGGTCTGGACATCGCGCACCATGGCCATGGGATGAGTGCGTGCGTCCCACTGCACTCCTACCCGGCCGGCTGAGACGAGCCGGAGTTGGGGTACATCCCTGACCGCACCGCCGGACAGCGACTGCGTGCGGGTTCGCGCGACCTGGCCGATGGGGCCGGCGAGCCGAAGGCTTGTTAAGCGCGCAGCCTGAGCCGAGGCCACCGGCACTGCGAACACGAAGCTCTTGTGATCTCCAGGGGCATCCGCGACCTCACGCGGGGAGAAGGAGAAGCTGAAGAGCCTGCCTCCACCTTCAGTCGTCGCCTCGAGGGAATACGGGCCCGGGCGAGACGGCAGAGTGGGCCGGGTGTTCACATGAAATGATGGCTCCAGCACCATCACGCCGTTTCGAATGTGACCCCATACCAGCAGACAGGGCTGCACCGCTCCGAGCCCGGCACCATCCGCGGACACGATGGGCGGCGGTGAAATGAGATAGTTCATGACCGCTTTGTAGGTGTAGTCACCGATCCACTTGGGATCGCAATAGCCCATGATGTCGCTGGTACTGGCGGGCTTCAGGCTCTGCTCCGCAACATCAACTCCATATACTCCGATTCTTCCATCTGCATGCGGATATCCGTTGTCCACCCCGCTCGGGCCTCCACAAGGGGCATGGTTTCGCCCCCAGTTGTGCCCCAATTCGTGCGCCGCCACAGCGGCGCCACTCGGCAAGTAGTCCCAGCCCAGAGCGCTGCGCTCACTGGCGCCGTTACTCACGTATGCCACCCCGGCCACCCCGCTGGTGTAGGACACCTTGGCCACGCCGTAGTAGTAGCGTGAGCTTCCCTCGGCCACCCGAAGCGCATCGATTTCCTCCAGAATAGTTCCCCAGGCACTGTTGCCGTTGTCGTCCTGGAGGGTGTCCGTGGTGGTGGTCGTGTAGGGCGCATGTACCGCCGTGTTATAGACGGCGATAGGGTGCATCTTCCGGGCGAGTGCCACGTACTCATCTCTGTTGCCGATCGTGACGTTCCCAACGTCTCCGCGCAGCGCGTGTTGTTTCTGAATGACGGGCACGAAGGTCAGGTTGAGGGTCGGCACCGTTTGAACAACCGGCGCGGGGGGCGTCGCCAGGTTGTCGGTCTCGTCGCTTTCGGGCACCGTCCCTGTTGGGTCAATCTCCGCTTCGATTCGGAACCCGGGTTGAATCAGTGTCCCCGACATCGGTGTGTTCCAGGAACGGCTGAGTGAACTCTCATCAACCGCCGTCGGGACTGAAAGGCCAGGCGGCGGGATCAACACCTCGGAAGCCAATACACTCGAGCTGTTGTATACCCGGACCCGTACGGCCGGGGCCGCGGTATTGGTGCGAGTGGCCACGGCGAATACCCGCAGGTAACCGTTTCGGTCCTGCACCAGCGGAACCCCGTTCGCAAAGGTCTGAGCGCTTTGCGTCACATAGAGCCCGGCTATACGCAAATTGAGCTCACCGCTGCTGGGCGGGGCGTAGCTTACGGTGGCACTGTCAGTTCCCGACCCAGATACGGTGACACTTTGAGTGGCGGACGTGGCCGTGTGTGGAGTGCCGCCGGTGGCGACGACGTCCTGGGCTGAGATGGTATAGGTGCCTGGGGTGAGGCTGAACAGTGTCTCGGATGCGCCAATGCTGCGGCTATAGCTCCCCGGACCGGTGATCGTCACCGCCGCGTCACTGCGCGTGCCGAGTCCGGTGATGGTTACGCTGAGGTTACCGGTACCAGCCGAGTAGAGGACCGACAGGCTGGCCGTGGAGCCACTCACTGACACGTCCTGCGTCTCTGGCGTACCGATGTAGATGGAGGAGCCTACGGTCACCGGGTTGGCCGTCAGGGTGTAGGTGCCCGGAGCAAGGTCGCTGAGAACCTGGGCGCCCGTGACCCCCTGGCTGTAGCCGCCGGGGCCGGTGACAACCAGATCCGCTGAGGTGCCAGAGGGAAGCCCCGAGATCGATATGGAGAGATTACCGGCGCTCACGCCACTGGGCCCTTCGCTGCACGCGAGGGCAAGTCCGAACAGGGTGAGAGCAAAAAGCTGCTTCCGCGAGATCAGCGGCACGATGCGGTTCCTAGTCTGGGCCCTTGGGTCTGGCATTCTGCACGCCGATGGGTGAACGCAGCTCGGCTGGAGACCTGCCGATCAATCTATCTGGAGTAAGTCTCGGCAGAGGTACCCATAGGAGCGCTGAACGGGACCTTTTTTCGCTGGTCCGGCAAAGGTTGCGCCACAGGGCAACTCTCTCCTTGACTTGCCGGAGATTGCGCGTAGGTTGGCCGCTCACGGGACCCTGCTAGGAACCGCACCACTGGACCACGGCCCCGGAGCGCTGAGCTACCTGGATGTAACTCGGCGTTTCTCATACACCATCAATCAGAAAGAGGTGGGCTGATGCGCGTGCGAACCCGCGGAACGCTGAGTGCCGCCCTCGGCTGCATGCTCCTCCTGGGAGCAGCGGGCTGCGGTGATGATGATGACAATGACGACGGCGGATTGAATCCGCCGGCGACCGAAGGGCTCCCGAGTCATGACCAGTTAGTGCAGGCGCTCGAAGCCGCCCGTGCCACGCCGAATGGCGGCTTCAACCTGGAAATGTGGGCCACCGTGGTGGACCGGTCGGGTATCGTCGTGGCCGTAGCCTTTACCGGAGCTCAGGAAGGCGATCAGTGGCCGGGTAGTCGTGTGATCTCGGCTCAGAAGGCCAACACCGCAAATGCCTTCAGCCTGCCCTCGCTGGCGCTCTCAACTGCCAATCTGTTCACCGCCACCCAGCCGGGGGGCAGTCTTTTCGGGCTGCAGGAGAGCAACCCGGTGAATCCCGACGTGGCGTACGGCGGGAATGTGGCCGACTATGGCACTACGAGGGACTTCATGGTGGGCAAGCGCATCGGCGGGATCAACGTGTTCGGTGGTGGGCTGCCCCTCTACACGGCCGACGGGACTCTGGTAGGGGCAGTGGGTGTGAGCGGCGACAGCTCGTGCGCCGACCACAACATCGCGTGGAAAGTGCGCGATGGGCTCGCGCTCGACAACATACCTGGCGGCGTGAGCAGCACGGCAGACGACAATATCGTGTATGACATCTCGGGCGGCACGAGTGCCAGCGGGTGGGGCCATCCAGAGTGTTCGGCCGAGGCGACGGCCATCGGTAATGGCCTGCCAACCACGAATCCGGTCGGGCCCTGATTCATGAGCTGCGGTGGTGCTCTCTCAGGTGACATCCCGCTTGCGGGTGCACCGCCGCACTTCCTCCAGGAGCCGCTCGGCTGGGAACGGCTTCGCTAGAATCGCACATGGTGCGCTAATGCCGAGCTCGGCCAACGCCGCGGTCGCGTATCCCGACATGAGAATGACCGGAATATCGGGACACGCAGTCGAGAGCGCCTGCATCAGCTCGACCCCGTTCATCCGCGGCATGACGATATCCGAGACCACCGCGTCGAACGTCCGTCCGCATTTGATCAGCTCGAAGGCCTCGGCCCCATCACAGGCCTCAACTACCCCATAACCTTCTCGCTCCAGCACCCGCACGGCAAAGCGGCGGACGGCACCCTCATCGTCCACTATGAGAATGGAGGGACCTTCACCGGCGGGCACTGGCACCGCGGACGCGAGATCGTCGAGAGTCTTCATTCCGATTTTCGGTAAGAGATGGGGTCAATCTAATCCAGCCGATCGGTTCAGTCATCGCCAGATCATGGCGAAAACCTGGGACCTGCCGCAGATCTGCTCCGCAGCGCATCCAGACTCCAGGGACCGGCCCCAACTGCTCCGAAGTAAAGCCAAAGGCAGCAGAACAGTGCCGCGAGCTCTCCACCGTTCAAGTTGGGCCAGAACCCCCGCGGGGCGTGACTCTTCAAGTAGGCGATGGCCATTTCTCCCGCCAGGACGAATGCTACGGGCCGGGTAAACAGCCCTAGCAGCAGAAGGAGCCCTCCGAAGACCTCCAGAACGCCCGCCAGTCCCATGAGCGACAGCAGAGGAACCGGATCTTTCGGTTCCGATACCGGGTAGGCGAACAGCTTCTGAGTACCGTGCAACATGAAAAGAAACGCTGCAACGATGCGTAAGACGCTCTGCAGGCGAGCACCCCACGCCGCTGGAATTGGACCGTTCATACCACTAACTCCTCTACTTGCGATTATGGCCGCAAGGCGCGGTGCGCTCGCAGGATCCGGAGAACCTCGGCTATCGGGAGCGCCTCCACGGTACCGCCCCGTGATGTCGCCGTGGTGGCTCTGAACAACGAATTGTAGATGGCCTCCTCGGTAGCTTCCACCACAGCCTGGAAAAGGCTGGACATCTCCTCGTTCGCCAGCTCGGTACCGGCATGGCGGATCTCGCGAGCTTGCCGCCTCACCTCGGGGCTGGTGGAGAATGCAATGACGTAGTCGCCCGATCCGTTGGAAGCCACTGAACCGGTTTTCCCGACGCCGAGCATGGCGCGACTCGCCAGGCGCCGGAGGTTTCGGTCGGACAGCGGAGCATCGGTGGCCACGACAATCATGATGGAGCCCCGGGCACCCTGAGATTCAGTCTTTGCCCTCACTCCGTTCCGGCCCAGAGCGCGGCCGACGGGCACCCCGAGGATCTGGAGGTCTCCTCCGAAATTCGATTGAACCAGCACCCCGACGGTCCAGCCACTGTCCGCTCTGGTGAGCCGCGAGGAGGTCCCGATGCCACCCTTCCAGCCAAAGGCGATAGTGCCCGCGCCCGCGCCGACACTTCCCTCGACGACAGGGCCTGATGCAGCGCGGGTCAACGCATGGCGCACATCGCCCGGCGAGAGAGGACGGTTTCGGATGGCGTTCAGCACATAGCCATCGTTGGTCTCGCCTACCACGGGATTGATGGAGCGCACCGCTTCCATACCAGACAACTCCAGGAGGTACGCGGCCATGGCATCGGCCGCTCTCCAGACACACAGCGTGCAGGTGAGCAGAATCGGAGTCTCCAGCTCCCCAAGCTCGGTGACCTGGGTGACACCGATCAGCTTGCCGAACCCGTTTCCCACGTGGATTGCCGCGGGAACTCGGTCGAAGAAGAGATTGCCCGGGTGTGGGAGTATCGCCGTGATGCCGGTGCGGATCGAGTCGCCCAGTGTCACGGTGATCTGTCCAATGCGGACACCCGCCACGTCGGTGATCGCATTGTGAGTTCCAGGAAGGAGCAGCCCCGGAGCTATTCCGAGGTCACGAGCTCGTGGCCTTTCCTGCGCTTGCAGCAGGTTTACCCACAGCAGCGCGAGCAGCATGGCATGGCGTAGCATCGGCGGCCGCCTCGAAGACCATGTCATGCCGCGGGGTCCGGTTCCAGGAGCGCCGACTCGAGCCGATCGATGAACTCAGCCTGCGCCGGGTTGATCTTGTGCCGTGCCGAATGGGGGTCGAACCAGGCGCAGCGGTCCACTTCGGGAAAGGTGATGATGCGTCCCGATCCCCGGGGCCACTCGGTGCGCATGGTGTTGCTGGTTACGCGCTCGGCATCAGCATCGCCTTCCCAGGCCCAGGCGTGTACCAGCTTGCCCGCCTTCTGACGGATACTGCCCAGCGGAAGGTACGGTCCCGCGGGACGCACACCGGTTTCTTCCTCGAATTCCCGGCAGGCTGCCGCAATCAGATCCTCGCCGGCCTCGGCCACACCTTTAGGGATCGTCCAGGCACCCGCTTCGCGGTTGTGCCAGAACGGTCCTCCCGGATGAGCCAGAAACAGTTCCAGGTGGCCCGAGGAGCGGCGGTACAGCAGCAGCCCCGCGCTCGATTTCGAGGACTTCACCATCGGCGCGCGGCTTACCGGTCGAGCCGAAAGGCGCAGAAGTAGCCCGCTGGATCGGGGAGGACCCGCCGGCCGTCCGACTCTGTCAGGGTGAGCCCTTGATCCGCCCTCCACCATCCCCAGAAGCCATTGGCAGCTACCGCCATGATCTCGAGGTGCTGAGTCAGGCCACTGGAAGAGCCCGGTCCGAGCCTGAGGTGCTGTCCGGCCAGCACTACCCCGGGCCGGACAGGATCGCGCGACGCTACCGCCGCGCGCCACGCTGAATCGCCCTCCGGCAGCTCGAGCCAGCCAACCAGATCGCGCACCGCACCGCCCATCGTGCGCGCCTTGGCGGACGAGTCGAGCGGGTGAAGATGGAGACGCCCTTCAGTGATCAGATCGCTGGTGGGCTGCGTCTGCACCTGAATCAGCTTGTACTCGCCGCCGAGGGCCGAGGGCGGAACACTGATGGGGTGCTGCGCTGTTCGAGGCACAGCCGGGCTGCACCGGACCGGCTCGGGGGTCGTGGTCCCGGCTCGCCCGCACGCGACCACTGCGAGCAACGCTGGTGTGAACAGGAATCTCATGGCATCGCATGAGTTGAGCGCGAGCCGCGGCGTGGGGCGGCAAGTCAAGATCGGCCGGTCTTGTGAGTTACGTGGGAAGGACGGAACCTCCTGGCACGAACGTACGTATGAATCGTTCATGTGGCAACCGTGGGGCTGCGGAGGCTGCTGGTGTTCCGCGAAGTCCCCGACCGTGGTAGCCTTAGAGTGAACCCATAGCCCTGATACGCTTATGACTACGCGACGCCTCCTCGGCCGCCGCCCCTCCACTCCCGGCAGAGTCACCACCGGCTCCAGATCCGCGCAGAGCATGCCCAACGAACTGGCGTGCCAGTCCTGCCGGCGGGTCGGGATCGTCAGCGTTGTATTTGGCTCCATCTGGGCGTTCATGACAGTCATGAACAACTTCGTTCTCCCGCTGCTCAGCGAGAGGATGGCCACACTATACCCATTCCCCGGCAATCTGCTCGGGGCGGCAGGCGTGGCAAGCTCGGCGGCGATGGTGTACATCTCTCGCAAGATCAGCCACAAACCGCAGTTCCTGATCGACGTGGGCTCCGGCTACCTGGTGCTGCAGTGTCTCCTCATCTCGATCCTCACGCATTGGGTGCCGGTACCGATGGTGCCACGGGTATCCTGGGTCTGCATCGCCATTCTCATCTACCCGGCCATCGTGCCCAACACTCCCAGGAAAACTCTGCTCGTGTCACTACTCGCCGCTTCGACCGAGCCGCTGGCTATGGGGCTGTCGGTGCTTCGCGGCACTGAGTTTCAGGGCGGGTGGCTGTACGTACTCTGGATGTCGGTACCGAATTACATCTCCGCCTTCCTGGTGATGGTGCCGGTGCAGATCATCCACGGACTGGGGCAGCAGGTCAGGCGCGCGCGCGAGCTGGGCAGTTACCGGCTCGAGGAGCCACTCGGCAAGGGAGGCATGGGGGAGGTGTTTCGGGCCACCCATCAGATGCTCGCCCGTCCTGCGGCGGTGAAGCTGATCCGGCCGGAAATCCTGGGCTCGAGCTCGCCGGATGCGGCACGAGTCATCGTCGAGCGTTTCCGGCGAGAGGCAGAGGCGGCGGCATCGCTGCGCTCACCTCACACGATCAGTCTCTATGACTTCGGAGTCGCCAACGATGGCACCTTCTTCTTCGTCATGGAGCTGCTCGATGGCCTCGATCTGGAAACGCTGGTCGAGCGCTTCGGCCCCGTGCCGCCGGAGCGCTGCGTGTACCTGCTGAGGCAAGTATGTGAGTCCCTTCAGGAGGCACATAGCCGGGGATTGGTCCACCGTGACATCAAGCCATCGAACATTTTCACCTGCCGGCTCGGCCTGGACGTCGATTACGTCAAGGTGTTGGACTTCGGGTTGGTGAAAGCGGTCGATGACCTGGGAAGAGAAGCGACGCTGCTTACGGCTCCCGACAGCACGACCGGCACGCCGGCGTACATCGCACCGGAGGTGGTGCGAGGCGACCGGGTCGCTGATCACCGTGTCGACATCTATACGCTGGGGTGCGTGGCCTACTGGCTCCTGACCGGAAGACTGGTGTTTCAGGCACCGAATGCCATTCAACTGATGTATCAGCATGCCAACGCCACGCCCACTCCGCCTTCGCAACTGAGCGAGTTCGAGGTGCCACCCGAGCTGGACAACGTGATTCTCGCCTGCCTGGCCAAGTTTCCGGAAGAGCGGCCACAGCAGGCGGCTGAGTTGTCACGGCAGCTCTTGGCCGCGCTACCGGCACCGGCCTGGACCGGGGAGCTCGCCCACCGTTGGTGGGACCGCCATCATCCGGAGGCCTCGCGCCTGGAGTACACCGATTCGCACCGGATTCTGACCAAGACTATGGAAGCCGTCTGGGAACCGGTCGAAACCCCGTCTCCCCTGGCGTCGGCAGGATCGTGAGAAGCTCCCTGGAGGTGCAGGGCTCGAAACGATGACGGCAGAGCTGGAGCTCGAATCCCGCACCGACAAGGCTGGACCGCTCGACCGTCTGCTCCGCCCTTTCGCCGACGTTCGCGACGGTGAGGGCGTCACGGCGACGCTTCTGGCGCTGAACGTTTTTCTGCTCCTGGCCACCTATTACTGCATCAGGCCGGTCAGGGAGGCGCTGATCCTCTCCGGCGAAGGTGGCCCGGAGCTCAAGTCTTACCTGGCGGCCGCCCAGGCAATCCTGCTGCTGGGGCTGGTCCCGGCGTACGGTGCGCTGGCTGACCGCCTGCCCCGCCGGCGTTTATTGAACACCGTCACGGCGTTCTTCATCGTCTGTCTGGTTGTGTTCTACGGCTTGATGCAGGCGGCGGTTCCCCTCGCGGCGGTCTTCTTCCTGTGGGTGGGCATTTTCAATCTGATGATTGTGGCGCAGTTCTGGTCTTTCGCCAATGACCTGTACACCAAGGAGCAGGGTGAGCGCCTGTTTGCCATCGTCGCGGTGGGTGCGTCATTGGGCGCCGTGCTCGGTGCCAGACTGGCCGGCTCGCTCATTCCGTTCCTGGGCCTGCCGCAGCTCCTGCTGGTTGCCGCGGGCCTGCTCGCGGTGTCGGTGGCAATCAGTAACCTGGTGGACGCGCGAGAGCGGTTTCAGCACGAGGCGCATCTCCCGCTCCGGCTGACAACTGCCGAGCTGCCGGCGGCCACCGGCGAGTATCAGATCCAGACAGTGGAAGACAGCAAGAAGCTCACCGTTTCACTTCCCGGAACTGGTCTCATGAATCGCCGGGGGACGTTCCGGCTCGTGTTCGGCAATCGCTACCTCCTGATGATCGCGCTCCTCATCATGTTCGTGAATTGGGTAAACACGACGGGAGAATACATCCTGGGCCGCACGGTGGTGAAAGCCGCCGAAGCGGCCGTCGCGGCCGGGATGACAGGGGGGCTCACCGAATCGGAGTACATTGGAAGGTTCTATTCCGAGTTTCTGTTTGTCGTCAGCCTGGCAGCCCTCGTGCTGCAGCTGTTCGTCGTGTCCCGACTGATCAAGTACGTGGGAGTGCGGGTTGGTGTCCTGGTGCTGCCGGTTCTGGCGTTCGCCGGTTACACCGTTCTCGCATTCGTACCCGTACTCGCTCTGGTTCGCCTCGTGAAAATCGCCGAGAACGCCACCGACTATTCGATTCAGAACACCGTGCGCAACGTGCTCTTTCTCCCGACCAGCCGGGATGAAAAATACAAGGCGAAGCAGGCCATCGATTCGTTCTTCTGGCGTGCAGGTGACGTTCTGTCTGCGGGGCTCGTGTTCGTCGGTATCACGGTGATCGGGCTGGGTACCACCGGATTTGCCCGCGCCAACCTGGTGCTTACCGCCATCTGGCTCATCCTGGCATTCGCGGTCGGGCGGGAATACGCTCGCAAGTCCAGAACACTGGAGGGCAACACACTCCCCCGGTGAGTCGAAGACTTTTTTGGCGTGCGGTGGCGCTTACCGGCGCACTCGCCTGTGCCGGATCTCCCCAGCCACAGCCCCAGCCGGTACCGGTGCTCGCTCCTGAGAGCATCGCTACGACCCTTTACCTGATCGGCGATGCTGGTGACCCGGATACCACTGAGGAACCGGTGCTCGAGGCACTGCGCAGAGATCTCGCATCACGCAGCTCCGAGCGGGTCGTCGTCTTCCTCGGCGACAATGCGTATCCTCGCGGGCTCCCTGCCCCCGGCCGACCCGGGAGACGCGCGGCGGAGTTGAGCCTCACCCGGCAAATCGAGACGATTACCCAAACCGGTTCCCGCGGGTTCCTGATTCCGGGAAACCACGATTGGGCAAAACACGGGGTGGATGGCTGGGACGCGATCAGGCGCCAGGAAGCTTTCGTTGATTCGGCCGGCAAGGGAACGGTCTCGTTCGAGCCTGGCGGAGGCTGCCCTGGCCCGGTGGTGGCCGATATCGGGACCCGGTTGCGGCTCGTGTTGCTGGACTCCCAGTGGTGGCTCCATCCTGGACCCAAGCCTCGTCATCCCGAGTCCAGCTGCACCGCCGATTCCGAAGAGGAGGTCGTGGCTGCGCTCGGTGCCGCGGTCAGTGACGCCGCCGGGCGGATGGTCGTCGTAACCCAACATCACCCCCTCGTGTCTGGAGGCATCCATGGCGGGTATTTCGGCTGGCGGGATCACCTGTTTCCACTCAGGGCAATCAGCTCCTCGCTCTGGATCCCGATTCCACTGTTGGGTTCACTCTATCCAGCCGCGCGCCTTGAGGGTATTTCCAGCCAGGATATCGAATCCCGGGCGTACCAGCGCATGATCGCTGCCTTTCACCGGGGCTTCCGGCCGGCGCCGCCGGCCTTGGATGCCGCGGGACACGAGCACAACCTCCAGGTGATAGAAGGAAGCGCGGCAAGATTCCAGGTAGTGAGCGGCGCCGGCATCTATGGTCATACCAGCAGAGTGAGTTCTATCGCCGGGACTGTGTTCGCCCGCGAAGCGAGCGGCTTCGCGCGGCTCGAGATTCCCCGAAAAGGTCCGGCGCGGCTAGGCGTGCTTGTAGTCGACAGTGAGGGAGCCAGTCGCGAGGTCTTTTCGACATGGGTAGAGTGAGGCACACATGGGTCTGAGGACCGCGCTGTCGTTCGGGATTGCGAGTGCGGCTTTCCCGCTGGCGATACTCGCCGCGCAGCAGCCGGACAGCACCCCTTACCGGCAGGCCCTTCAGACACCGGGCCCGCAATATGACGCGGGAGGTCTCCACCGCACCCTTCTGGGAGGGGAGTACCGGACCCTGTGGACTACTGCCGTATCGGTGCCGGTTCTCGATCTCAGCACCTTCGCCGGCGGACTCGAGCCGGTGTCGAAGGGCGGTGGACAGCAAACGAAATCACTGCTCCTCCGGGCCGAGAATGGCCGCGAATTTTTCTTCCGATCAGTGGACAAGGATCCATCCGCCACGCTGCCACCTGAGCTGCGACCCACGGTAGCCGGTAAGGTCGTACGAGATCAGACCAGCTCGGCCTTCCCCACGGCGCCCCTGGTGGTAAACCCGCTGCTCGAGGCCGCGGGAATCCTGCACGCCGAGTCATATCTCTATGTCCTCCCGAAAGACCCCAGCCTGGGGGAGTTTCAGGAAGAGTTCGGGGGACTCCTTGGCTTTCTCCAGGAACGGATCGGTGGAGAGAACGGACCTTCCGCTCACTGGGGCGGCGCCACGGAGATCATCGACAGCGACACGCTCATCGCGCGAATCACCCGGGCACCGGATGATCGGGTGGACGCGCGCGCATTTCTTACCGCCCGCCTGTTCGACCTGCTGATCGGCGACTGGGACCGCCACGCGGGACAGTGGAGCTGGGCGCGATTCGGGGGCGCTACTCCTCGGCGGTGGGTTCCCATTCCCGAGGACCGGGACCAGGCGTTCGTCAAGTACGATGGCCTGCTGCTCGCCGTAGCGCGGCAGACCGCACCCCAGCTCACAAACTTCGGGCAGGACTATCCCTACATACCCGGCGCGACATGGAACGGTCGCGACCTGGACCGGCGGATCCTGGTGGAGCTGGAATGGCCCGAGTGGGAATCGGTAGCGGTGGGTCTCCAGGCCGCGCTCACGGACGATGTCATCGAGAACGCGGTGCGAGCCTTGCCCAGCGAGCATTACGCGTTGAAAGGCGCGGATCTCATTCAGGCCTTGCGTACCCGGCGGGACGACCTCGTGAAAGCCGCCCGCGACTATTACGAGATGCTGGCCAGGCAGGCGGAGGTTCACGCCACCGACAGCCAGGACCAGGCAACCCTCGTCAGGCAGTCTGATGGCGGGCTGGAGGTCTCCATTGCAAGAGCCGACGCGGACTCGAACCAGCATTACTTCAACCGGCGCTTCGACCGCCGGCTGACAAGCGAGGTCCGCGTCTTCCTCGGCGGTGGTGACGATCACGCTACCGTGAAGGGATCAGGCTCAGCTCCGTTGCTGCGCATCCTCGGGGGGGAGGGGCAGGACCAGTTGGTGGACTCTACCCGGAACGGCAATGAGCACTTCTATGACGATCCGGACGCTCCGGAGAGGACGACAGGGTACGCCAGCAAGGTGGATCGCCGTCCATACACCGCACCCAGAAAGAACCCGGACGCGCTCCCCCCCAGAGATTGGGGGAAGCGATGGACGGCGAACACCTGGGGATCCCTCGGCCCTGATATCGGCCTCTTGATCGGAGGCGGGCGCACGCTCACGGTCTACGGGTTCCGAAAGGATCCTTACGCGAGCCGGCACCGATTCCGGGCTGGATTCGCGACCGGTCCAAAGACGTACCGCCTGGACTATCGCGGGGATTTTCGTCGGGAGAACTCGAGAGGACACACTGAGGTCCTGGTCCGCGCATCAGGTGTGGACGTCATCAGCTTTCATGGCTTCGGGAACACGATCTCGGCTCCAGGAAATAACGAGTTCTATCGGGTGACACAGGACGCCTTCAGCATCGAGCCTTCCTTCGTGCTCCCGATCGGTGGCCGCGCATCGTTACAGCTCGGACCGATTCTAAAGTACGCATCCACCGACCGACGACCCGGCCGCTTTCTGGCCTCCCTCGGAAGCGTGTATGGTACCGGCAGCTTCGGGCAGCTCGGCGCCGGCGTTGGGTTGCGATTCGACAGTAGAAACCATCAGCACGGCGCCACCCGAGGCATCACGCTCGAAGTGGGTGGCCAGGCGTATCCGGCGGCATGGCACGTGGACAGCACCTTTGGTCTGGTTCATGGGGAGTTCACCACCTACCTCACGCCTCCCTTGGCATTCCGGCCGACGCTCGCGTTGCGGTTCGGAGGCCGCAAGCTCTGGGGGCATTATCCGTTTTTCGAAGCCGCGTTCATCGGGGGATCGTCCACCGTGCGGCTCGGACGGGTGAATCGGTACGCCGGAGATGCCGCCGCTTATGGAAGCACCGAGCTTCGGATTCCGCTTGCCAAAGTGACCCTGGTCCTACCCGCCGATCTTGGGGTGTTCGGACTCGCCGATGCGGGCCGCGTGTTCCTGGAAGGTGAGTCCTCCGACAAATGGCATACCGCCTTCGGCGGAGGGATCTGGCTTTCTTTCCTCAGCCGCGCCTATACCATCTCGGCCGCCATCGCAGCTGGTGAGGAGCGCACCGGGTTCTACATGCAGGCCGGCTTCGGTTTCTGATGCGTGCTGACGGCCGGGCGGTCGCCGCAGCGGCTGCAGCCGGTACGGTCATGATCGCCTTCCAGATAGCCGGTAAGGCAACCCGGGATGCTCTCTTTCTCTCCACCTTTGGTGTAGCGGCGTTGCCGGCGATGGTTATCGTCGGCGCCGTGACGTCGGCCGTCCTTTCGGTAGCTCTCGCGCGAGTCATGGTCAAGACTCGACCCGGCCACCTGGTGCCGCGGCTCTTTTTGCTCAGCGGTGTCCTGCTCCTGGCCGAATGGGGCCTGGTGATTCAGGCTCGGCGACCCGCGGCGATCCTCCTGTATCTGCACAGCACCGCTCTCGGCGCCCTCCTGGTCTCAGGCTTCTGGGCCATCGTCAACGAGCGATTCGACCCCCGCACCGCGCGACGGACGATCGGCTACATCACCGTCGGAGGTTCGCTCGGAGGACTGCTGGGCGGATTCCTCTCCGAGCGGGTCGGAGCCACCTTGTCGCTTACCGCGATGTTACCAATTCTGGCGGCGCTGCATCTGCTGTCCGCCGGCCTCGTGCTCGGAGTCGAGCAAGGCGCGGACTACAGGGCTCTTCCCGATGAGCCATTTCTCGGCGATCAGCCGTCCCCCGGTGCCGCGCGAATCCTGCGAGAGTCACCGTACCTGCTGGGATTGTCGTTGCTGGTGGCGCTTACCTCCGCGGCTGAGGGGGTGCTGGACTTCGTGTTCAAGGCTCGCGTCATGAGAGCCGTCGGGAGCGGCGAGGAGCTCCTGCGGATGTTCGCCGCCTTCTACACCGCCACTTCGTTGCTGGGCATTTCCATACAGGTGACGACGCTTCGCAAGCTGCTCGCGCGGCTTGGGATCGCGCGAAGTGCTGCCACGTTGCCGGCTGGCGTGTCCATCGGAGCCGTCGGAGCGTTTCTCGTTCCCGGCCTGTTCTCGGTGGTAGTGGCACGAGGAGCGGAGGTTGTACTCCGCAGCTCGATCTTCCGAGCCGCCTACGAGCTGCTGTTCACACCGGTGGCACCGCGTGAGAAGCGTGCTACCAAGCTCCTCATCGATGTCGGCGCAGCCCGGGTCGGCGATATCGCCGGTGGTGCGCTCATCGTCGCAGCATTGCTTCTCACTGAAGCAGGAACGGGGAAGGCTCTTCTGGCGCTCGCGGTAGCGCTTTCCCTGGGTGCGTTGCTCGTGGCGCGCCGGCTTCACGTTGGCTACGTCAATGCACTCGAAGGAAGTCTGCAGCGACGAGCCGGAGCCCTGCCCGACCCGCTCGATGACGAAGGTTCAGCGCTACTCCAGACTGTGGGCGGCTTCGATCTCAGCGGCATCAGGCTGAGGCCCGGATTCACCGCGCCCAAAGTGACTGGACCCGGGACTGCGGCCCCGCTTCCTGACCGCCCGCCGCCCTCCTCACTCCATCAGGCAATCACGTCGGGTAACCGGGATGACATCCGGCGTGCGCTTTCCACGGAGTCACTTACGCCTGACGACGTGGAAGCCGCCATCGAGCTGCTGGCATGGGATGAAGTCACGCCCGACGCCATCAAGGCTCTCAGGTCGGTAGCCCGCTCCGGCATCGAGATATTCGTTCCTCATCTGCTCGATCCCCAGGAAGATTTTGCCATCCGTCGTCGCCTGGTCGGCGTGCTGGCCGCATCGCGGACCCGCGAGGCCTTCGATGCCCTGTTTCAGGCCATGCGCGACCGTCGGTTCGAGGTTCGATACCGGTCTGCGCGCGCGCTGAGTTATCTGGCGAGTGAGATTCCGGATCTCCACGTGGATCAGGAGCAGGTATTTCAGGTGATGATGCGTGAGATGGCTGTGGAACGCGGGTTATGGGAAACCCGGCAGCTGATCGATCAACCGGACGATGAGACCTCGCCCATGGAGGCCGAGGTGCTGCGAGGCCGGACCAACCGCAGCCTGGAGCATCTGTTCACGCTGCTCTCTCTCGCCTTGCCGAGAGAGACGGTTCGTCTCGCCTTTCATGGTCTTCATACAGAGGATCGGCAACTACGGGGCACCGCACTCGAGTACCTGGAAACCGTCCTCCCGGAGGCAGTATGGGCGAGACTTTGGCCCTTCCTGAATGATGGAGAGATGCAACCTTCAGATGCCTCGAGAACATCCGAGCAGGCCATGCGGGAGCTGCTGGCATCCCAGAATTCCATCATGCTGGCGCTGGACGAGGTCCGCCGCCGACAAGAGCAATAGGTTCTGCAACGACGGAGCTTTCCGGGGCATCAACATCCTGTCCTCCTCCATCCTGAGAACCATGTCCGATCCACGCTGTGCCGGGCTCCTGCTCCTTGGCATGCTCGTCCCTGCGCCCCTGGCGTCGCAGTCCCTGCCGCCGCTTCCCCGGGCCGAACGAGCTCGGCTGGCCGAGGTGGTGCGGCTTGCGGCCGGGATACGGGCGCGGGTGTGGCCCGGGTGGGAACACACGCCGCTCGCCATTCTCCTGGTGCGCGATTCAGCGGAATATCTGATGGGCCACCCCAGGCCAAGCTCGGACTTCGCCAGCATCGGAGATACCCTCTCGGGCATGGATATCCGGCTGCGGCCACGAGTCTTTGATCCCACGCTGCTGGCAACCTTCCCCGCCGTGAATGGCTTGCCCACCATCGTCGTCGGCTCTGCGAAGCAAACCAGGAAGTCCTCTACCGAATGGGTTCTCACGTTGCTTCACGAGCATTTCCATCAGTGGCAGTACGAGTTGCCTGATTACTATCGCCGGGTTGGTCTCCTCGACCTGAGTGGCGGCGATTCCACCGGCATGTGGATGCTCAACTTTGCCTTTCCATACCAGTCAGTCGAAGTGCAGGAGGCATCCAAACACCTGGCGTTGGCGCTGTCCACGGCACTCGGCGCTGCTCGCCTGGAGCGTCCCCGTGCCTTGGCGGCAGTGATCGAGGCTCGCGCCCGGTTGACCGGTCATTTGACAGCGGCTGAGGACCGATACCTCGAGTTTCAGCTTTGGCAGGAAGGAACGGCCAGATTCATCGAGTACAAGGCCGCGAGTCTGGCGGCGGACATGGGAAAGCCGTCCGCCGAGTTCGTAGCGCTGGACGATTATCAGGCATACGGAGCACTCGCTACCCGCGCTCAGCGCGCTCTCCGGCGGGAGCTGGAGGAGTTTGACCTCGGGCGAAATCGGCGCACCAGCTTCTACCCGCTCGGCGCGGCGATGGCCCTCCTGCTGGAGCTCACTCGGCCGGGGTGGATGCGGCAGTACGAGGCCGCGCCCTTCACCATGAGCTCCCTGCTGTCTGAGGAATATGGACATTCGAGGTAGACGCCCGGAGCCCATGCGCTACCGCGGAACTCCTTGGGAGGACTCCAGGCGATTGTACTTCCGGAGTATCGCGACCAGCTGCTCGTGCGGCAGAGCGTGAGCGCGGATGGAATCCGCTCCGGTCATTGTGACTGCAGCGACCATGGCGTTCGTCACCGCCTCTTCAGTAGCCTGCACGGTCGCGGCAAACAGCGGGTCGAGCTTCTCGTTGGGAACCATCTGCAGATTCACGAGGCCACTGTCAACCGCCAGCCCCTGATTCGCGGTGGAGAAGGCAACGAAGATGTCGCCGGAGAAGTTGCTCGAGATGCTGCCCTCCCGGCCCAATCCGAGAGACGCGCGCTTGACCAGACGCCGAAGTTGATGTGGCAGGATTGGAGCATCGGTTGCGATCACAATGATGATCGACCCAAGCTCGGGGTTGGGGCGCTCGACGCCGGAGCTCCGCACACTGCAACGCGGCATCTTGCGTAGCCACTCGCGTGGCGATGGCTTGGAACCGGCAACACACACGCCCGGGGCAGTCAGCTCCTGCCCTACCGGTGCGCCCGCGATTCGAAGTCCACGCTGGGACCCGTAGTTACACTGGACCAGCACACCCAGGGTGTAGCCGCCCGACTCTGGTGGCAGGATGCGGGAAGAAGTTCCGATTCCGCCCTTGAATCCGTTGCACAGCATTCCTGTTCCGCCACCCACCGCTCCCTCGGTGACGGCACCGCCCCGAGCTCCGTCCAGCGCCGCAAAAACGTGACCTTCCTTGATGTGGAACCCGTTGATGTCGTTCAGCATTCCATCGTACGTCTCGGCGACGACCGGAAGCGCCCAAAAGAAGTTAGCGTGATGCTCCAGCATCCATTTTATCGTGGCATCCCGAACAACGCCGACACTGTGAGTATTGGTA
>DATFFX010000183.1:0-5665 GCA_035249825.1 Gemmatimonadales bacterium
ACGATCGCTCAGATGATCGGCTCGAGCCGGGAGACCGTCTCCCGGACCATGCGCAACCTGGTCGAGCGCGGGATAATTCAAGTCACCCGCAAGGACATAACGCTCAAGGATCGTCGCTCCCTCATGTTGGCCGCCCGGAGGTCGTGATCAGGGTCACATCACCTTCGTGAGTGTGACCGCTGCCGAGGCCCCAAGCGGCAAAAGAGGTTGCGGCATGGCCACACATGCTGGTTCCCCCCTATGACACACCCCGTGACGGTCTGGGGTGCTCGAGGCTCGATCCCCACTCCCGGTCCTGAAACTGCACGCTATGGCGGAAACACAGCCTGCATCAGCATCGCAGGCCGGGCAGAACGCCTTGTAATCCTCGATGCTGGAAGTGGTTTGCGCCCGCTCGGCCACGAGTTGATGAAGCGGCGGAACGGAGCCCTCGCGGCCGATATTCTGCTGTCCCACACGCATTGGGACCACATTCAGGGTCTTCCGTTCTTCAAGCCACTCAGCTCACACAACACCTCAGTGAATATTTACGGGGCGGCTCAGGAGGGAGTGCCGCTCAAGGACATTCTGCGACGTCAGATGGATCCTATGGTGTTCCCGGTTCCACTTAACGCTCTTGCGGCCTCGCTGACGGTGGTCGAGATCAGCGAAGGCGAGTTCGACCTCGATGACTTCCGGGTCTGCACCATTCGTCTGCGGCATCCTGGCACCACTCTCGGGTACCGGCTCGCACCCGCCACTGGTGGCCGGGAAGTTGCTTACCTCACGGATAATGAGCTCGGGCCCGGCGGGACGTACGAGGTCCCACCAGACTGGCGCGCGAGGCTGGTCCAGTTCGTCGAGGGAGCGGACATCTTGATCCATGACGCTATGTACCTCGATCAGATCATCCAGGCGCGTGCTGGATGGGGGCATTCAACGCCGCGCCAGGCGGTTGACCTTGCCGCGGAAGCCCGATGTGCCCGATTGATTCTGTTCCATCATGAGCCGGAACACGACGACTCGGCACTCGATCGCCTGCTTGCGGATACTCGCGAGTATGCGGCCGGCGCGGCTCCGAGGCTGGCCGTCGAGGCAGCAGCCGAAGGTATGCAGTTCTCCCTTTAATGAGAGTGTCCATGATACGGGTGGTTCTGTGGAGCATGGTTGCTGTCGGCGCACTCGCCACTTCAGGGGCCGCCCAGACCGGGCCGGTGACCATTGCGGTGCTTCCATTCGAGGATCGAGGGTCGTACGGTCAGGACAAACAGGTCTTTCGCGCGCTGGAGTTGGGCATTCCAGCTGCGTTGGAGGTCGAGCTTCGCAAACACCCCCGAGTCCGACTGGTAGACCGTGCTCGCGTTTCCGCCGCTCTAAAAGCAGAAAACCTGAGTCCCACGGCGCGGGTGGATGCGGCAACAGCGTCCAGGGTCGGTAACGCATCCGGCGCGCGCTACGTTGTCAAAGGCAACTTCGCTGACTTCTATGGCAAGTTTCGGATCGACGCTCGAGTCGTCGATGTAGAAAGTGGTCGGATTTTGAAAGTAGTGTCGAATAGCGATCCGAGTCTTCAGAATCGTGCCGACCTTTCGCGGATCATACAGGATTTGGCGGGCAAGATCCTCAGTGCAGCCGGCCTGCCGCCGACCAGCGGACGCGCAGCGCAGCCGCGGCCGGTTCCGACCGAGGCGCTGACGCAGTACAGTCTGGGGCTGCTCTACGAGAATGAAGGTGACGAAATCAAAGCAGGAGAGCACTATCGGCGCGCTCTTACGGCTTACCCCGACTATGCCGAAGCACGTGAGGGAATGCAGCGGGTACGATGAGCTGCTTTTAGCTACGCAGCTCGGCCCTGGAGCCGCGATTTGGCAGATGTTCGAATTCTGACCTGGCGTGGTGAATGGATCAGCTGCCAGGTTCCTGCCGCAACTCCAATGTGAATCGGCAGAGCGAGCGCCATGATCTCGCCATTCACCTGAAAGAACCCGGGCAACAACTTCAACAGC
This sequence comes from Gemmatimonadales bacterium, assembly GCA_035249825.1. Lineage (GTDB taxonomy): Bacteria > Gemmatimonadota > Gemmatimonadetes > Gemmatimonadales > GWC2-71-9 > CAVVWJ01. Next base: position 1,986 of record DATFFX010000183.1, read on the forward strand.
AATCCCGCGGCAGAGATTCCTGCGACTATCACAGCTAGAAGTAGCGCCTTCCGGCGGGTCGAGATAGCTGCAGCGGATCTGGGTAAGAACCACAGCAAAGCCAGGGTGAGTGGGTTCATCTGGAGCAGATTCTCGTTGTGGTAGGCCGCCGCGTGATCTGTGACCGCCCACAAGCCTGCAAGCACCAGTCCCAGGACTCCCACCAGCAGAGCCCAGCCTCCACTGACCGTCAGAAAGGCGGTGCGCGCCCCACGAAGAGTCCGCGCAGCCCGGCCCAGGAGCGCGGTTCCCACTCCAATCGCCAGGCCGAGCCCCAGGTACGCCGGCCACCAGAGCGGGGGTCGATCAGGTGGCGGAGGCGCCGTGGACTCGAACAACGTCCGTTCGGAGCGGACCACAGGAAGCTCAACACCGCCCGAGCCCTGAACAGTGACTTGCCGGATGTGATCACGAAGCGCCAGGGGAAGGAACATCTCATCCCATGCCGAGATCTCCCGGTCTACAGGTTGTCCCAGCCCGAGCAGCAGGCCGGTGTAGACCAGGGGATCGTTCGAGGTAAGTCGCTGGGTATGAAATCGGTATGTGTTACCGCTCGACACCCGACTGGCGTAGGCGTGAATGCGACCGCCCAGCGCCCGGTCGAGCGCGTCCCTCACCCGGGTCGAGCAGTTGTCCAGGTAATAGTCATAGTGGTAGAAGCGATTTTCCGGCCGCTCGTTCCATTCGAGGAACTCCTGAAGCTCTCGCTTGGCTTGCGGCGCCATCTCGAGCTCCTGGACCCAGACCGAGCGGTTAGCCCGCCGGTACGATTCTACATACGACTCCGCAGGAAATCCCTGCATCCAATACCACATCCGCCCCTGAAGAAAGCGAATGAGAAAGTTTTCCTGCCGCAGGTCGAACAGACCGTAGTTGTAGGTCTCGTCGGTCCCCCGCGCCGGATCGTGAATCCAGATGGCGTTATGTCCGAATCTCTCCCACACCGCCTTTCCGGGGCCCATGGTCATGAGGTAGACCGTCAGGCTCTCAGGCGGGGAAGCGGGGAGGCGGGGAGGGGCCGAAGCCGATTGGCCCGCCAAGAACTCGGAGTGCGAAACCAATAGCAGGATTGCCAGGAGCACTCTCTCCGCCACTCGCGTGGTGCTTCCCCGCTTCCCCACCTTCCCACTTCCCCGCTTCACAGTGAGACGTCTTTCCCTTCGATTGCGGAGCGATAGATGGCATCCATCACTTTGTGCAGGGTGAGATGCTCCTGCAACGAGGGGACGCGCGCCTCACCGGCGATTGCAGCCTGGAAGTGCGCCCACTCGGCACGGTAGGATGCCGTAAAGGCGTTCTCCCGGCTTACTGAACCCGTCGGCGACACGTCCATCGCGACTCCGTGCAGTTCCTTCCAGACGTTCAATGGGTTGATGCCGGCGGTTCCCTTGCTGCCGCGAATGCCCACGCCGAAACGCTCACCTTCGCCGAGATGGCGCCAGGTCACATCGACGAAAATGGAGGTGCCATTCTCACAAATGACAAACGCGCTGCCTGACTGCTCCACGGTGCGCTCCTTGCCAACGGCGTCCATGGTGGCGCTGACACGGGCCGGCGGTGAGCTCCCGCCCAGCCAGAGGCCCAGGTCCAGAATGGAGAGCCCCAGATCCAGCATCGCGCCGCCGCCCGCCTGATCGCGTCGCTGGCGCCATCCAAGTTGGGTACGACCGGGCCGGAAGACGTGCCAGCTCCCGCGGATACTCTCGATCGTTCCCAGCTCACCACTCTGTACGAAGCTTCGAACAATCTGAACGTCGGGCCTATATCGATGATTCATGCCCACCATGACCAGTCGGTCACGCTTGTCGACTGCGCGGAGAATGCGCTGAACGCTGGTTGCGGACATGGCGAGCGGCTTCTCCACCAGGACGTGGAGGTCGGCGGAGAGCGCCGCGAGAATGTGTGATTCGTGCAGGTGATTGGGCGAGCAGATGACAACCGCGTCCAGCGTTTCATAGCGCAGCAGCTCTTCGATATCGTCGAACGCGTCCTTGACGCTGAAGCGGTCGGCAATCGCCCGCGCCTTGGGCAGGTCGGTATCGCAGATCGCCTGCACGTCGACGCTCCGCATCTTCTTCAGCACCGGTAGATGCGCCACCTGCGTGATGGCACCACCTCCGATGATTCCGACCTGAAGGCGATCGCTGGTTCCGACAGTTCGGCCGGCCGTCATCATTCTCCCTCAGTAGCGCCGCATTAACGTGGTGCCGGGATAGTAAGCCGCCAGAATTTGGCGGTACTCCTGCCCCGAACGTGCTCGGCCTACGGCGCCCCACTGGCAGAGACCCACACCGTGTCCGGCCCCCATCCCATCCGCAACGAGGTGAGTGACGTTCCGGCCGGCGCCATCTGCGGCTAGTGTGAAGCTCGCGCTTCGCAACAGGTCCCCGGCAGAGGTGCGCAGCACTTGCCGGATCGCGGTGTGGCCATCCACTCGTATCTCCGGGCCGCCGGCAGACACAGCAAGCTGATCCACCCTCCCCGATCCCGATCTCTGGGTTACTCTGATGTCGGCCACCCGATCGATGCTCCCCGGCTTGCGTCCTTTTATCTGGGGCAAGTAGCGGCCCAGAATCGCACGAAGATTCTCACCAGTCCACTCCTCCCGCCAGCGGTAACGTGGGGAGATGCTGCAATACGCCATCCCGTTGGGTGCCACGTCATAGGCAGAGCGGAGATATGGCTTGGATGCACCCCGAAAAACCTCGTAACCATCCGCTGTGCGCCCACCGCAGGTCGAGAAGTAAAAGGCCTCGATTGGAGCCCCCTTGTAGGTGAGCACCTGCCCTCGGGTGGCAGCAACCGCCGCTCGACCTTCGATTGTCTCTGCGGCTACTCCGCCATACGCCTGATCGGAGACGGTGGCATACAGATCGAACCCCTGAGAGCGCCAGCGGCCGAGATTTCTGAGGGCGTAGGTGCGCGATACCACCGCCTGCGCTTTCAGCGCAGCGTGCTCGGCGGCACTGCGCCGACCCATCTCGGCCGACACGACGCCCAGCAGGTACGATTCCATACCCAGCCGATTCACGATCGTAAGACCGCTGGAGTCGCGAAGAACATCGGCAACTCCTCGATAGCTTCTCCCATTCACTCGTAGCGGCGCCCGAGGATCTTTCGCCGTTGCGGTGATTGCATCGAGCGGCCGGGATCGCCACCCTCCAGGACTCGTCAGCGTGAGTCGCTTTCCGGCTGCTGCGAGCTGCCACGTTTCACCGGCGGGAATGGTGACGACTGCAGAACCGTCAGGCTCCGTTACGATCGTGGACCCTGACCCGCCCAGAACGGCCGACGCAGCACCAACGAGCAGGCCGATGCGAATCTCGACGTCACGCGTTGCCGGTGCTGGCACTTCCGTGGGTCGTCCCTCGGGACCTCCACGTGAGGTACAACCGGTGATCACGCCAAGGATCAGCGTGAGGGCCGCACGTCGCGCCGTCAGCTCAGCCTCGGTAGTTCCCAAATTTGAGCTCAATCCCGAAGTCCTGGCCTCTAAGAAGAGCGATCACGGCTTGCAGCTCGTCCCGTGAAGGAGCTGTAATCCTGATCTCGTCTCCCTGAATGCTGGTCTGAACCTTCTTGAACCCGCCCTCCTTTACCGCTTTCGCGATCTGCTTGGCGATGTCCTGTGGGATTCCCTG
>DATFFX010000184.1:0-3418 GCA_035249825.1 Gemmatimonadales bacterium
CTGGCCGCCGGACCGGTCTCGATTGACCGTTCCGCACACAGGGCCTCGGTGCACGGGCAGGAGCTCAACCTCACCGCGACCGAGTACAAGCTGCTGCTCACTCTGGTGGAGCGCAGGGGACGAGTCCAGTCTCGGCCGCAGCTGCTCGAGATCGTCTGGGAGGCTCAACCAGATATCCAGACCCGCACGGTGGACATGCACGTGCAACGGCTCCGGAGCAAGCTCGGCACGGCCGGCGACCTGATCGAGACGGTGCGCGGATTCGGCTACCGCTTCAAGGGAACTGAGCGAGGGGCCAGGAGCCGGTGACGTTCGTCAAGCGGCTCGTACTCGGGTCCGTTCTCATTCTGGTGCTCACCGTGGCGATCCTGCTATGGCTCGCCGAGCGCTCGCTCAGGCATGATCTCGAGAGCAACATCGCCAATAGTCTCCAGAACGAGGCCAGGCTCGTTGCCGAGGCATTGTCGCAGGACTCCATGGCCTGGCAGGCCCAGATACACCAACTGGCTCGCCAGATCAGGCACCGAATCACATTGATAAATCGCGACGGCCGAGTCCGGGCTGACAGCGACTTCCCCATTGGTCCGCTTCCCGCCATCGAGAACCATGGCCAGAGACCCGAAGTCCGTGCCGCCCTCACAACAGGCCGCGGGCAAGCGACCCGCCGGAGCGAGACCGTTGGAATCCCGTTCCTCTACGTGGCAGTACCTGCCGGGCCGGGAGTCGTCCGCGTCGCAGCCAGCCTCGATCAGATCGATGAGATCGTTCGCCGAGCCCAGGGCGCAGTAGCCCGCGGGGCGTTGTTGGCGTTGCTGATCGGAAGCGCACTGGCCGTGGCAGCCGGCAGATCGATAGCCCAGCCGTTGAGCGCAATCAGTTCCGTCGCTCGCGCCATAGCCGCCGGTGCACCACCCCGCTTCCCCCGCTCCGGCATTCCCGACATCGATGGACTGGTTCAGGCATTGCGTCAGATGCACCGCCAGCTGGGAGATCGCTTCGACCAGCTCCGGCGCGAGCAGGCGGAGACGGCCGCGCTGGTGGAGTCCATGGTCGAAGGAGTGATCGCTGCTGATGACGGCGGGAGGACCGTGACCGCCAACGGCGCCGCGCGCCGATTGCTCGGCTACGGCCTCACCGGGGAACTGCCCGACCTGCCCGAGCTATTCCGGACGAAAGCGGCTCGTGAGGTGGTGGACACCGTGCTTCGGGGACAACCCGTAATGGATCGAGAGCTCGAGCTCGACGAGCGCGCGATCCTGATGAACGCGCGGCCCCTGCCGTCGGGAGGTGCGGTGCTGGTACTCCATGACCTTACCGACATCCGGCGTTTGGAGGCGGCGCGCCGCGATTTCGTTGCCAACGTGTCTCACGAGCTCAAGACTCCCCTGACGTCGATCTCAGGCTATGCCGAGACGCTGCTGACCGATAGTCCCGACGATGCCACAGCCCGTCGCTTCCTGACGACGATTCTTGATAATGCACGGCGGATGCAGCGCCTGGTCGACGATCTCCTGGACCTCGCCCGGATCGAGGCCGGCCGCTGGCAGCCTGAGGTGGAGCCGGTGGATCTGGCGGCGGCAGCGGCCGCGGTCTGGGACAAGCTCGGCGAGCGGGCAACCGCCCAGGAAGTGCGGTTTTGCGTCGAGGTAGAGCCTGGAGCCGGGACAATACCTGCAGACCCCGATGCGCTCCATCAAGTACTCACCAACCTCATCGAGAACTCGCTTCGCCATACCGGGCGCGGCGGCCAGATACTGTGCCGCAGCAGACTTCATGACAACGGCTTCGCCCTCAGCGTCACAGACAACGGATCCGGTATTGCGCACCAACACCTCGCACGCATCTTCGAGCGGTTCTATCGCGCCGATCACTCTCGCTCACGCGCTGAGGGGGGCACTGGATTGGGGCTGGCCGTTGTGAAGCACCTCGTCGAGGCTCATGGAGGTCAGGTCTCCGCGCAAAGCGAGCGCGGTGCAGGCACAACCGTGACGTGCTGGTTTCCTGCCGAGCGGGACGTATAGCGCCAGCTCCTTTACCCGCCTGTTACAAACCCTACGAATAGCCGTGACGCCCCTGGTCTTTCTTCAGCCTGTGCGAAACTCGAGAACTGCACCGGAGATCGCGGTCGGCGTTCACCATGAAAGGAGTGTTATGGGACTGAGGTTGGGCAGAGTCATCAGCGGCACGGCTGTGGGAGTGATGCTCGGCGCCGGTGTTGCGGCGGCACAGACGACTTATCCGAACATCAAGCTCTCCGGACGACTGCAGGAGCAGTTCTACTACTTCTCCAATGAGATCTATGGTGCAGTGCTGGGACCCGAAAGCAATATTTTCACCCGGCGGGCCCGCATAGAAGCCAAAGGCCAGATCTCCGAGAACGTGAGCGTCTATATCCAGCCGTCGTTCGAAGGTGGGCGCAACCTGAGCTCGGTGTCAACCACCTGCACCTCGACCGCAGTGGGACCAGGCGGCGGTACCCCGACGCTTACTTGTCGCACCACGGGCCGCAGCGGTATCCGACTCCGGGATGCGTACATCGATGTCCGCTTCAGCCCCCAAGCCAGCAAGAGCGCACTGTATCTCCGGGCAGGCCAGGAAAAGCGGCCCTTCAGCCGCTATGAGCTGATCTCCTCCAACAACCTGCCGTCCATCGAGCGCGGTGGCGGCGGAGGATTGTTTCCCCGGGCGTCGAACGACCTGTTCGGCGGCGCCGGCTTCCTGTCTCATGATGTGGGCGCCAGCGTCAGACTGGAGCACAAGCTGGACGACGTTCGTCAGCTCACCCTCAAGGTCGGGGCCTATAACGGCCAGGGAGAGAGCCTCAACGACGTCAACAACAAGAAGAGCTTCGGCGCGCGCGGAACCGTCGGCATTACGCCGAAGCTCGAGATTGGCGGCTCCTGGTTCGCCCATGATGGCATCGTGACATTCGGTGGTGTCCCCGACTCCAGCTTTACCAACTATGCCTTCGATATCGATGCCCAATGGGGCAAGCCCGGAGATGAGGGGCTCTTCGCGCTCGCCGAGTATCTCCACGGCAATGATGCCACGGCCTCGAAGTTGACAATGCAGGGAATCCAGGCAGTTGCCGCCTACAACATCCGGATGCAGAGTCCGATGTCCTGGCTCTATGCCATAGAACCCGCCTTCCGCATAGATGTGGCCGACCCGAATACCGACGATGACGACGACCGAATCAACACCATCACCGGTGTGGTCGGTATCTACCTCTCGAGCCGAGCGCAGTTTCGGGTGGCATACGAGCGGCAGAGCTTCCAAAGCGGGCTGCCGAGCATCAGCGGCGTACGCAGCGCGCTTACTGTCAACTTCTAATTCACCTGTCATCCCGAGCGTCGCGAGGGATCTCGAGTAATAGAGGAGGATAGCCAGACCATGAAAAAAGAGCTTCTGATCCTCG
>DATFFX010000185.1:0-3826 GCA_035249825.1 Gemmatimonadales bacterium
GATCTCGTAGAACAACGTCGGACGGTCCTGGACCGGCTTGCTGAAGATCTGCAGCAGGTAGCCCTCATCATCACGGTCTACCAGGATCCCCAGCTCCTTGAGCGGTGCCAGATCCTCATCGATGTGGCCTACCCGGTCGAGCACGCTGTCGTAATACGCCTTCGGCACCTGAAGAAAATCGACACCGCGGTCTCGGAGCGCGGTCACAGTCTCGACGATGTTGTCGGTCGCGATCGCGAGGTGCTGCACTCCGGGGCCGCGGTAGAAATCCAGGTACTCGTCGATCTGCGACTTCTTCCGCCCCTGGGCCGGCTCGTTGATGGGGAACTTGATTCTGTCGTTACCGCTCGCCACCACCTTGGACATGAGGGACGAGTACTCGGTCGAGATATCCTTATCGTCGAACGAAATCAGGTTCCTGAATCCCATCACGTCCTGGTAGAAGTTGACCCAGGTATTCATGGCGCCGAGCTCTACATTTCCCACGCAGTGGTCTACGTACTGCAGTCCCACCGGCGGGGGAGCATAACGCGGGCTGACCGGCTGGAACTCCGGCATGAAGACTCCCTCGTAGTTCCGCCGCTCTACCAGGCTATGAATCGTGTCGCCATAGGTGTGGATCGCGGCGAGCACCACTTCCCCGCCGTCGTCCCTGAGTACTGTTGGCTTCTGCACGGCACGAGCACCTCGCTCGATCGCGCGCTCGAACGCCTGCCGGGCATCGTCCACCCACAGGGCAATGTCTCGGACGCCGTCACCGTGGAGGGCGACGTGCGCGGCTACGGGGTGATCAGGGGTCAGTGCGGACGTCAGAATCAGCCGGACCTTGTTCTGCTGCAGGAGGTAGCTGGCACGGTCACGGGTGCCGGTCTCCGGACCCCGGTAGCCCACGAGCTGGAAGCCGAAGGCGGCGCGATAATAATGGCTCGCCTGCTTGGCGTTACCGACGTAGAACTCGACGAAGTCGGTGCCGTTGATCGGGAAAGTATCGGTGGATGCAGTAGATGCGGCTAAGACGTCGGTCTGCATGGCTCCTCCAGGTCCCTATTCACGACGGTGTGCTTCCCGGAAAGATACTACCAGCCCAGTCTCGGGGCACTCAGCGGCAGTCACGTCGAGGCCCGCAGCCAGGATCGAGCTGTTCGTTTTGCCTAACTCGCTTTCTGGGGGTAACTTCTGGCGTACGTCTGCGGGTCTACTACTCTCCGCTCTACCCCGTGGGTACATGGCCGGCGGTATGCAGCGGTGCAGGTTTCGGGTTCAGTCCGGGAAAGACCTCATGCCCGGTTATGCTGTGATTGTGGTTGGATTCTCTGCCGGAGGGGTCGAGGCAATGACTCGGCTCGCCGCCGGGCTCCCGCGCGACCTGCCGGCTGCCGTCTTCGTGGTCCATCACTTCCCCGGGAACAGCGTCAGCGCACTCCCCAACATTCTCGCCCGATCGGGCAGCCTTCCCGCTCTGCATCCGGCACACAATCAGCAAATAGAGCCGGGCTACATCTATGTGGCTCCTCCGGACCGGCACATGCTCATCATAGAACGCCGCATTCACCTCACCCGGGGGCCTCGCGAGAATGGACACCGTCCCGCCATCGATCCGCTCTTTCGTACGGCCGCGAGAACGTTCGGGCCCCGGGTCATGGGGGTGCTGCTTTCCGGTGCTCTCGATGATGGCACCGTCGGCATGATGGCTGTCAAGCAGCACGGCGGTGTTGCCATCGTCCAGGATCCCAGGGAAGCACTCTACGCTGGGATACCGGAGAGTGCCATCCAGCGCGTTGCCGTCGATCACGTCTTGACGGTAAAGCAAATCGGCCAGCTGCTGACTCGCCTCAGCAGGGAGCCGGTGGGGCTACAGGAAGGAGGCCAGGGCATGCTCCCTGAAGACCAGGAAGATCGCGATCCGGCGCAAGCCGGTACCGCACGAATCGAAGATGGGCCGTTTCCCGGCCCGCCGACCGCCCTGACGTGCCCCGATTGCGGCGGCGCGATCTGGGAAAATGTCAGTGGAAACCTGGTGCGTTATCGCTGTCACGTCGGCCACGCCTACACCGCTGACTCCATGGTGGACGCCCAAGCAGCCGTGGTAGAAACAGCGCTCTGGACCGCGGTACGTGCCCTCGAGGAAAAGGGAGAGCTCTCCCGCAAACTCGCTGAGCGCACCCGGAGCCGAGGTCTGGACCGCCTGGCAGCACGGTACCAGGATGCGGTAGAGAGCGCCGAACGCGGTTCCAATGCCATCCGCCAATTGCTGCTGTCAGGTACCGCGGAAGCTCCGACACCCGATCGCTCAATGGATTCCCAAGAGTCGGTCACAGGCTGGTCTGCCGATGCGGCGGGCGCGGAGCGCATGTGATGGAAATGATCGCTGAGGTGCAGCGCATTCCATTCACCCAGCGAGTCGTCGCCATCGCCGCATCAGCCGGTGGTCTGAGCGCCCTGAGCACGGTCCTCGGCGCGTTACCTCCAACATTGAACGCAGCAGTTCTCGTGCTGCAGCATCTCGATCCGAGTCACCCAAGCCAGCTGGCGCCAATACTTGCGCGGCGTACCCGCCTCCCGGTGAGACAGGCGGCCAGCCGGGATCGCTTGCGGCCAGGCACAGTGTTCACCGCCCCTCCGGGGGTGCACCTGCTGGTGGACCAGGAAGGGATCCTCTCGTTCTCCCATCGGCCGCTGGTCAACTTCGTCCGGCCATCCGCCGACCGCCTCTTCGAATCGATCGCAGGAAGCTTCGGCGCTCGCGCCGTCGCGGTGGTACTGACCGGCACTGGCCGTGATGGGGCCAAGGGAGCTCAGGTCGTGAAACAGGCTGGTGGGACCGTCCTGGTGCAGGACGAGGCAACTTCCGAGTTCTTCGGTATGCCCGGCGCCGCGGCTCTAGCCGGCGAAGTGGATCAGATTCTGCCGCTGGACCAGATCGCACCCGCCCTCGAGCGATTGATTGGTGTGACGTCGTGAGCAAGACCAGGAATGACATTGATGCACCACCGGCCGCCAATGACTCGCGAGCGGGTGAAGACTTCGAGACTCTGCTGCAGTATCTGAAGCAGAGTCGCGGATTCGACTTCACAGCCTACAAGCGCTCCAGCCTGATGCGCCGAGTCCTGGTCCGCATGAAGAGCATCGGGATCGCCTCCTTTACCGATTATCTCGACTATCTCGAGGTAGACCCCAACGAGTTCACCCGGCTCTTCAATACTATTCTGATCAATGTCACCAGCTTCTTCCGGGATGCTCCGACGTGGGAATTCCTGGCTCGGAACGTCATCCCTCCTCTATTGGGAGAGATTAAGCCGGATGATCCCATTCGGGTGTGGAGCGCGGGATGCGCGTCGGGGGAGGAAGCGTACACGATCGCTATGATACTGGCGGAAGCCATAGGTCCTCGTCAGTTCCAGGAGCGCGTCAAGATCTACGGAACGGATGTGGACGAGGAGGCGCTCACCCAGGCTCGGCACGCCGTGTATCCCGGCCGGGCCGTCGAGGAGGTGCCATCCGAGCTGCTCGCGAAATACTTCGATTCGCAGGACGACCGCCACATTTTCAACAAGGAGCTCCGGCGGAACGTCATCTTCGGACGGCACGATCTCATTCAGGACGCGCCGATCTCACGCATCAACCTGCTGGCATGCCGCAATTGCCTCATGTACTTCAACGCTGAGGCCCAGGCCGGAATTCTCGCACGATTCCAGTTTGCCCTCGCGAATGGTGGCATCCTCTTTCTGGGCAAGGCTGAAACGCTCCTCACCCATTCAGTCAGCTTCAGAGCCATAGACGTGAAGCAGCGGGTCTTCACCAAGGCGCCACGAGCCACTGGTAGTGA
>DATFFX010000186.1:0-5213 GCA_035249825.1 Gemmatimonadales bacterium
CTCTTCCTCACCGAGACTGCCCGGTGGGCCGATGTGGTACTACCCGGCTCGTCTTTCGCCGAAAAGACCGGTACCTATGCGAACACCGAGCGACGGATTCAGCTGGCCGAGGCGGCACTCGATCCGCCAGGAAACGCTCGCCGGGACTTGGATATACTAATTGACTTGAGCAACCAGCTGGGACTCAATACCAGCTGGTCCGGACCCGAGGACGTCATGCGGGAGATCGCATCGGTGACACCCTCGTGGCGCGGATTGACTTACCAGGGCATTCGGGGGTCGGGGTTACAATATCCAGTGCTGAAGCCCGACTCCAAGGGCACCGCATTCCTCTTCAACGAATCGTTTCCTACCGCAGACGGCCGCGCCCTGTTCGTTCCGGTGGAATACGTGGCTCCGGAGGAGCTCCCCAATGCGGAGTATCCATTCATCATGAATACCGGTCGCCAGATGTACCACTGGCATACGGGCACGATGACCCGTCGCTCCACTGGTCTCGATTCCCGGGAACCGGTACCGGTGGTCGACATCAACCCCCGAGATGCTGTCGATCTTGGCGTGCAAGACGGGGATACCGTCCGAGTGAGCTCCCGCCGTGGCTCAATGCTGATCGGTGCCCGATTGTCGGAGCGACAGGCCCGGGGGCAAATCTTCATACCTTTCCACTTCCGTGAAGCTGCAGCCAACCTCCTGACCAATCCACGCCTCGATCCGTATGCGAAGATCGCGGAGTTCAAGATCAGCGCGGTGCGGGTGGAGGCAGTGGAGCCGGTCTTCGCTGACTAGGCGGGAGGTGAAGAGGCGGTAGGTACCGCCTCACTATCTACCGCCCGTTCCGCCTTCTCCGTCCTCTCCGTCTTCTCTTATATTCCCCCCGTCCTAACTCCGAGCTGACATGCGCGCGCTGGTCAAGGAGTCGCGGGGCCCCGGCATTGTCCTCCGCGAGGTGCCGGTACCGGCCTGCGGTCCTAACGATGCTCTGATCAAGGTTCATCACGCCGGCGTTTGCGGTACTGATGTGCACATTTGGGAGTGGGACAGCTGGGCCAGTGGCCGCCTCAAGCCTCCTGTCACGGTGGGACACGAGTTCGCCGGTCAGATCACCGCGTTGGGACGGGAAGCCAGCACAGCCGGATTGCTCACCATTGGTGATCTGGTGACCGCCGAGGGGCACATCGTGTGTGGTCACTGCTTACAATGCCGCCTGGGTGACGCCCACCTCTGCCGCCGGACCCAAATCATCGGTGTGGACCGTGATGGCGCCTTCGCCGACTTCATCGCGATGCCGGTCTCGAATGTCATGAAGCTCGACGGCATTCCGACTGAGATCGGTGCCATCATGGACCCTATGGGTAACGCGGTGCACACCGTCCTGGAGACGGAGGTGCCGGGAAGTACGGTGCTCGTGCTTGGCTGCGGACCGATCGGCTGCTTCGCCGTGGGGGTGGCTCGCGCGGCGGGTGCCTCCCTCGTCGTGGCGAGCGACTACAACAGCAAGCGGCTCGACCTGGCCCGAGCCATGGGCGCGCATATTACCCTGAATCCCGGCTCGGATGACGTGGTTGCCCGGGTGCGCGAGCTGACCTCGGGCGACGGAGTAGACCTGGTGTGTGAGATGAGCGGACATCCGAGTGGCCACGCGCAGGCGCTATCGGCGGTACGCATGGGTGGCAGAATAAATCTGCTGGGAACACCCAATCGGACGACCGAGGTTGATTTCGCCCGCGACATCATCTTCAAAGGCGTCACGCTCTACGGAGTGACCGGCAGGAAGCTGTACCAAACCTGGCATCAGATGCAGCGACTTCTTCGGACCGGTCAACTCGATCCCCGACCGGTGATCACCCACCGGTTTCCCCTGGAGTGCATTGCCGATGCCATTCAGGTCATCAAGGATGGACAGGCAGGCAAGGTGATCCTGGAGGTCGGCGCGTGATCAATCCGCTGGAGCAGAGGATTGCGCCTGAGCTGGAACAGTTCATTCGAGAGGGCACATACAAGCGCCTCAATTTCCTCGACAGCCCCCAGGCGCCTCGGGTCACGATGGAAGGCAGAGGAGAAGTCATCATTCTCTCCTCGAACAACTATCTCGGTCTTTCCAATGAGCCTGCCGTCGTAAAGGCCGGGAAGGAGGGGCTCGATCGCTACGGTGCGGGCACAGCATCCGTCCGATTCATCTGCGGCACATTCACCATCCATCGAACGCTCGAGGCGGCCTGCGCCCGGCTCGTCGGGACGCCGGCAGCACTCAGTTTTGTGAGCGCCTGGAACGCGAACGAAGCGCTGCCGGGAACTCTGCTGACCGAACACGATCTCATCATCAGCGACCAGCTGAATCACGCCTCCATCATCGATGGTATACGGTTAGCCAAGGCAATCACCAAGTGTCAGACGGCGGTGTACCAGCATGGAGACCTGACCGACCTCGAGGCGAAGCTCAGAGCCGCCGGAGACCGGCGGGTCAAGATGGTCATAACCGACGGCGTCTTTTCCATGGAAGGCGCCATAGCGAAGTTGCCCGACCTGATGGAACTGTGCAGCAGGCATGAGGCGGTGCTGGTGGTGGACGACTCGCACGGGACCGGTGTTCTGGGAAAGACCGGACGCGGCACGGCGGAGCACCTGGGGGTACACGGCCAGGTCGACATCATCACCTCCACGCTGGGCAAGGCGCTCGGCGGAGCGGCAGGAGGATTCGTGGCAGCGTCGGCCGCGATCTGCGATTACCTGACTCAACGAGCCAGACCACAACTCTTCAGCAACGCGCTGCCGCCCACGGTCGCTGCAAGCTCGCTGGCCAGCATCGAATTTCTCGAGGCACATCCCGAGCGCGTAACAGCCCTGCGCGAGAATGCCCGGTACTTCCGGGATCAGCTGCTCTCGCTCGGCTTCAAGCCCTTGGCCGGAGAGACGCCGATCATTCCGGTAATCCTGGGCGAAACCGCTGCGGCGATCCGCATGAGCGATCTCCTTCTGAAAGAAGGCGTGTTCGTCACCGGCTTCGGCTATCCCGTCGTGCCGCAGGGGCAGGCAAGAGTCCGGTGCCAGATATCAGCTACCCACACCCGCGATGATCTGGATCAGGCGCTGGCCGCGTTCCGGAAGGTCGGCCGGGAGCTGGGGCTGATCTGAGTCACCAGTCGCCAGTCGCCAGTCGACCAAGTTTGAATTGAGACTGCCCCGTGATCGCCCCTTGCCGCCGTCCGCCTTCTGTTAACTCGTGACTCGACACTGAAGACTGGCGACTGGCGACTGGCGACTGGCAGCTGGCAACTGGCCCCGTCCTTGCACTTCCCCCCCTCGCGAAGGTCGTGGACGTGCTGGCCAGTGTGTAGTAACTCACTATCAGCCACCAGCATACACGAGGGTCCCTGGCTCGTGTTCCACTTCCCTCCCGCGTTTTCCAGCATGAGTTCCCGCATTTTGACGTACCGTGCGAAATAGGCCCGGTAAGCATCAGGATGGTCCTGGTGCGGACACCTTTCGGAGGCAGTCTGATGCGCATGGTCACCCTGAGCATCCCGGTCGCGCTGGCCCTTTGCGTAGGGGCGGCCCAGCTATCAGCCCAGCAGCCGGGCAATGGCACCTTCCAGTGGTATGTTGGTGGTCATGGCGGCGTCATGAACTTCGGAACGGCCGCGGGTAGAGACAACATCCCTCTCGGCGGTGCGCACCTGCTGGTCACCGCGCGGCGTACCGGCCTCTTTCTCTCGGTCGAACAGGGCTTCGACGCTGATGGCGCAGGCACCTATACCGTTCAAGCCGTCGATGGCGAGGGCGTCCTGGTCGTCAATCAGGATCTGGCCACCACCTTCAGCTATGTCCGGAAGTACTCGGCTGTGCTGATGGCCTTTCCCATCAAAGGGCCGGCCACTCCGTTCTTCGGTATCGGCGTCGGTCTCCTCCATTCTGGCGGCCATACCACCGACGACGCTATCGTCAAGGCGATGGGTAGTTCAGGCTTCGGCACGCTGGTTGGAGGTCTCAACTTCCGTGTGAGCCGTTTCAGCGCCTTCGGGCAGTATCAAGTCACGACTGGTCCAGGTGTTCGGACGTGGTCACAGAAGTTCAGCGACGGCTCCGAGACGTTCGCCTTCGGCCGGCTGCTGACCGGGCCCACCCACACCTTCTCGGCGGGACTACGGTTCGGTTTGGGCAACGCCCGCGAGAGAGGCACCGGTGGCGGCTACTGACGGCTGGTAACCAGCCGGTCAAAGGGCGGGAGGTCTACCTGACCTCCCGCCCTTTTCTTTCCGGCCGGGAGGTCCAGGGTGAGCCCGCCACGTGGTAACGCAGCGGCCAGTCCACCGCCTTGGTGATGCCGATTCGAGGCGTGGCCTGGATGGCGCGCTGTTCGAGAGGGTCAGCCCGCAGCACGACCACTGGTCCGCTGGACATCGCTATACCGTCAAGCTCGCGGGTGATGCCCAGCGCCTGACACAACTTCCCCGGACCAGAGCACAGGTCACCATCTGCTATCCTGGTTCCCCGGCGCCGGCGCATGATGTCCAGTCCATCCAGCGGCTCCAGTGCGCGGAGCAGCACGGCACTGGCAAGACCTGCGCGCTGGCACACCAGGTTGGCACACCAGTGCATCCCATACGATAGATACACATACCAGATGCCGGGTGAGCCAAAGAGTGCGGCATTCCGGGCATTGCGGCGGTGGAGATAACCGTGCGAGGCCGGGTCATCGTATCCCAGATAGGCTTCCGTCTCGACGATACGCCCTGCCGTGAGCTCTCCATCCACCATGGAGACGACGATCTTCCCGAGCAGTTCGGCAGCGACGACCTCTGCGGGACGCCGGAAAAAAGCGACGGGCAGCGTGGCTGCCCGTCTGGATTGCTTCATTCCGGCTTCTTCCGGGGGCGCCGAGGTCGTTTCGCAGGCGGTGGCGCCGCTGAACCGGCGCCTTCCCCGGTTGGTTTGGTGCGCGCAGCTGCCGGGGCGGTTCGCTTTCGGCGAGGCCGGGAAACCCGTGCGGGGGGTTCAGTCTCAGGCTCTGAACTGATTGGAGTCGTGGCTGCCAGCTCGGCCGCATCCCCCGGTTCAGTCGGAGACTCCATGCTCACGACGCCAATGAGCGGGATTTCTGCCGCTCGAGTCGGCCCACGCGATCCGCGGCGGAACCGAAGGCCCAGCCGCTGTCCGTTCTCCCGGGCTGCGGGTGTGGCAGGTTCTGGAGCGGGCTCCGCGTCAGGAACGGTCTC
>DATFFX010000187.1:0-2375 GCA_035249825.1 Gemmatimonadales bacterium
CCGCTTACCGACCCACGCCTCCCACAGAACAGCGTCCGGGATATCCGAAATGTCCGGCCGTTTGGCGAGGTAGGGGACCACAACGACGCGCTCGATCTCCGGGATACGCTGCCGCACCTCGCGTACCCGCGCGAGCGAGTCTACCTCCTTGCCCGCATAGCGGTACCCATCGGCAGAGAAGAGCACCCGGGGCCGGATCTGTCCGAAGCGATCGATGACGCCGTTGGCCCCGAAGTCGGGCGAGCAGGAGGACCAGATCGCGCCGAGGCTGCTCGTGGCGAGCATGGCGATCACGGTCTCGGGAAGATTGGGCAGAAACCCGGCGACTCGGTCCCTGGCGGCGATGCCGTGTTCGCGCAGCGCGGCCGCTACTCTGGCGACCTCGTGCCCCAGTTGCCGGTAGCTCAGCTCGCGCTGGCGCCCCTGCTCGTTCCAGAAGACCAGCGCCGGGCGATCATCACGGTAGCGAAGCAGATTTTCAGCAAAGTTGAGGCTGGCTCCAATGAACCAGCGAGGCCCGCGATCGTCATCCGGTGGAGCCATCCGGTCCAGCCCAAGCACCACCTGTTCCCAGGGCTGCTGCCCGGATCGCTCATCGGCCACCACGCCACAGAAGCGCCAGACCTCCGGCCAGAAGGCATCAGGGGAGTCTACAGACCAGCGGTAGAGCGAGGCGTAGTCCACCACCCCATCCGATCGCGCAGGTTTTCTTTGTTGAATGTGGGCGATGAACGCGGTCAGATTGGCGCGCTGCACGCGTTCCGCGTCAGGCGTCCAAAGTGGAAGGTCGTGTTCCATGTACGGGACTTAACCCCTTAGGGCTTGGGCCCCCTCGGGCCCCTTCGGGCCTTCAGGGTGACACCTGACGTCTGTAGCGCTGTTCCGCTGCCAAACTGCCCCGCCGCCCCGCCTCACGAAGTCGGTGGATTGAACTGCGCGTGCTGCGCGTCCAGCCACGACTTGTGGTACTCGGGATCCTCGATGGACAACGCGGGCTTGGCCACCTTGAGCGGCCGGAATGTATCCATCATCACCGCGAGCTCTTCGGTGTACTTGGCCCCGATGCTGGCCTCGGCGCGGCCTGGGTGAGGGCCGTGCGGAATACCATCCGGGTGGTGAGTGATGCTCCCGAATTCGATGCCCTTTCGGCTCATGAACTCACTCGAAGCGTAGTAGAGCACCTCGTCCGAATCGACGTTGCTGTGGTTGTAGGGCGCCGGCACCGCCTCGGGATGGAAGTCGTAGGGACGAGGGCAGAAGCTACAGACCACGAACCCATCGCCCTGAAACGTCTGATGCACCGGCGGCGGTTGATGCACCCGGCCTACGATCGGCTCGAAGTCGTGAATATTGAACGCCCAGGGATAGAAATACCCATCCCAGCCCACGACATCGAACGGATGATGATCCAGGATGATCTCGTTGAGGCCGTCGTATTGCTTGACCAGAATGGGAAAATCGCCGCGCTCATCGTGCGTCCGCAGGGCAGCAGGCCGCCGCATGTCGCGCTCGCTGTAGGGCGCGCCCTCGATCAACTGGCCGAATTCATTCCGGTATCGCTTGGGCCACCGGACGTGACCACGACTCTCCATGACGAGGAGCTTGGTGCCTTCGCCGCCGAGGTCCAGGCGATAGCGATGCATGATGCCCCGATGGATGACGAGATAATCACCTTCGCGATAGGGCAAATCACCGAACACCGTTTCCAGCGTCCCGCTTCCCTTGCTTACATACACCAGCTCGTCGGCCTGGGCATTCTTGTAGAAGTGCGCGTCGTTCTCATCCGGCTCGACGTAGAGCATGGCCACTTCCGGGTTGAACAGCAGCGGCATGCGGTCGAGCGTGGGACTACCGCCCCTTTTCACCTTCGAGGTGCGGAAGTGGCGATGTCTGAGGGTCTGATCGGCATCGGCCTCGAGCTTCAGCTCCCGAAGCCGGCGGGCCGACTTGACGGTGGTCGGTGGATGGGTGTGATACAGCAGTGAGGACGTGCCGGTGAATCCCTCATGACCCATCAGCTCCTCGGCATAAATCCCACCGTCCGGCTTCCGAAACGCGATGTGGCGTTTGCGTGGGATCTGGCCCATGGTGTGGTATATCGGCATCTCAAAGATTCCCCCTCGCCGCCTGCTCCCGCTCAATGGCCTCGAACAGCGCCTTGAAATTCCCCTTGCCGAAGCTCTTGGCGCCCTTACGCTGGATGATCTCGTAAAACAGCGTCGGCCGGTCTTCCACCGGTTTGCTGAAGATCTGCAGCAGATACCCGTCGGGATCACGATCCACCAGGATCCCCAGGTCCTGCAGCGCACCGACCGGCTCGTCGATCCCGCCCACCCGGGATTGAAGATCGTCGTAGTACGTCGTGGGAACCCGGA
>DATFFX010000188.1:0-8821 GCA_035249825.1 Gemmatimonadales bacterium
CACTGCTGCGCAACCTCATCCGCGCTGGCGTCCCGCAGCATGTAGTGATGCAGCTCTGTGGCTGGAAAACGGACGCGATGTTTAGGCGCTATGCCGTGGTGGACGAGCGGGATCTCAGAAGCGCAGTGGAAATGCTGGCGAAGGGGACAACGGGGGACAATCGAAGGTGAGAGCCTTACGGAACGTTGGATGATAGGGGTTCTAAGTCGTTGTGCAGTACAGTGCCCGAGGCGAGAGTCGAACTCGCACGAGGTTGCCCTCGGTGGATTTTGAGTCCACTGCGTCTGCCATTCCGCCACTCGGGCCTGAGACCTGGGCAGGTACCACTTTGATACCCAGGAGTCTACAAAAATAACCGAGGCTCGGCCCCTTTGCTCGAAGCTCTGTTCTATGCTATCAGTCGGAGAGGCGTAGGCGGCTGCACGCCGGTGAGGTACCTGGCAGCATGATGTCGCTGGAAGAGACTCGTGGTGAGGAGGTCGTTCGACCTATCGTGCTGCGCTCGCATACGCCGACTGAGAAAGCGGCTTCGCTGCCGCAGCAGGCGAGAGGCTGCCCGGAGGCGCTCCGAGGCGAGTCTCATGGTAGCGGAGTTCAAGTGATTACGCCGGTGTGCGGCGGGCACGCGGTCCGAGCGCTACCATGCTGCTGATAGCCTCGAGAAATACATCAGGGCCGAAAGGCTTGAGGAGAAGGTGCTCCCCCACTTCTCGCAGCGAGATACCATTGGAGACTTGGGGCAGTCCGCCCGTAATGAACAGAATGGGGAGTGCAGGCTGAACCGGCTGGATGGCTCGGGCAAACTCGAATCCGTTCATCACCGGCATGTTGATGTCGGTCACGACCAGGGCGACCCTGCCGCTGAACCGATGGAAGATCTGCAGTGCCTGCTCACCGTTGCCCGCCTGGAGCACTCTGAAGCCCGCATAATCCAGCGTCCGGGCCAGCATGTGGCGGAGCATCTCATCATCGTCGACCAACAGTACTGCTGGCCGTGCACCAGGGAGCCCAGAATGTCTCGTCATACGACGCCGGTACGCCCAGGCCGCAGCCTGAGGAGGTGGTGAGCAGAAGCATTCGGTCGGGTACGCAAATTACTACACAGGCGCGGAGGGAGCAATAAACCCGAAAATCTCTGCCAGACGGTGACACTGCCCATCCGCGGTGACCTACCGGCATGCGGGCCTTCACAGCGGGGCGGCTAGCGCATACTCTCCTAGCAGACGACTACTCTGGTCCCGCTCAGCTGCGAGGAACGCATGGATCTGGATGCCGATCGGCTGATGAACGTGGCTCGACGCGAAGGCTATCTGAAAGCGCAGAAATACGACCGGTTCTCCCTGAGAGAGATGTAGTCCGGGAGCAGCTCCACTTTTGGCCAACCTCAGTCCTGGCGGCTTCCATTTCTGGCACGACATCCCCACCGGCCCCAAGCCGCCGGTTGAGGTCACCGCCGTCATCGAGATCCCGACCAACGAGCGCAACAAATACGAGCTCGACAAGAAGCTCGGCGTTTTCCGGCTGGACCGGGTGCTCCACAGCGCAGTGCACTACCCCGGCGACTACGGCTTTCTGCCGCGCACACTCGGTGACGACGGTGATCCGCTCGATGTCCTCGTGCTGATGACGATCCCGGTATTCACCGGGTGTCTGGTGGATGCACGGCCGATTGGACTGTTTCACCTGGTGGATTCGGGAGCTGCGGACGAGAAGGTGCTGGCAGTGCCGCTGGGAGATCCTTACTCCGATGGACTGAACGAGCTATCCGACATCCCACAGCATTACCTCAAAGAGATCGAGCACTTCTTCCGGGTCTACAAGGACCTGGAGGGCACCCACACCGAGACGAGAGGCTTCGAGGGGGCGGCCGAGGCGCGTCTGGCCATTACTCGCGCGATGGCGGCCTACGAGAAGCGGTATGGGAAGTGAGAGGTGAGAAGTGAGTCGCCAGTCGCCAGTCTCCAGTCCTTCGCGTGTCCCGGGTAATTTCGGACGCCTGCACCGGACAGCGGGCCAGCGCGAACCGGCGACTGCCGACTGCCGACTGGCGACTGGAGACTGACGACTGCCGACTGACGACTGCCGACTGGCGACTGGCGGCTCGTTACCTCATGTCCATCTGCGCCCGACCAGGCTCAGGGTGACGATTCCGGGTTCTCAGTCCTGAGTGACACCGGCGGCCCCAGGATCTCGCGCCAGACCACGGCGTCTCTTAGCTGCCTGGCGGTGTAGGCCGGGGTTGACGTCTGATCGGCGGGTTCCTGCCGGATGCGTTGATCGAACTGGAGGTGATCGGCCCTGGAGTGCGCGGCATCGCGGGAAGCCGCGGCCGCGATCCGCTGCTGCACCAGCTGCTCCGCATCCTGGTCCTGAGTGTGCAGCACGCGGGCCGGACGGCGGACCTCTTCCTCCAGGCTGATGATCTCGGGCTCGCGCTCCAGTGACTCGCGCTCCTCCACCTCCTCCTCCAGATACTCAGGTCCCCTGCCCTCCTCCAGCGCCCGTTGGAACTCACGGAGCACGAGCTCGAGGCGGGAGCCTTCCCGCTGAGTGGCATCCGGAAACGACTGCTGGGGTGGGAATGGCTCGGAACGTGGGATCCTGGGTGGCGCTGAACCCTTCTTCTTCAGCCCGTTGATCAAGTTGACCACAAACCAGATGGCGCCGAGCACCAGAACGACGGTGGGATCCACGGCTCAGGAGCCCTGGGCAGAGTTGGCGTCGCCCTGGCCTGCGATGGATTGCCGCATCGTGGTGTCAGCCTGCACGTTGCGATACCGCTGGTAATCCATCACTCCAAGGTTTCCGCTGCGGAATGCCTCGGCCATTGCCAGGGGAATCTGGGCCTCAGCCGCGATGACCTTGGAGCGTTGGTTCTGCGCTTCGGCCTTGAACTCCTGCTCCATGGCGACGGCCAATGCCCGGCGTTCTTCCGCCTTGGCCTGCGCGATGCGCTTGTCGGCTTCCGCCTGGTCGGTCTGGAGCTCAGCCCCGATGTTCTTGCCCACGTCAACATCGGCGATGTCGATGGACAGGATCTCGAATGCCGTTCCCGCATCGAGACCCTTCGACAGCACGGTCTTGGAGATCATATCCGGGTTCTCCAGCACCGCTTTGTGGGAGGGTGCCGAGCCGATCGTGCTCACGATGCCCTCACCTACGCGCGCCAGGATCGTCTCCTCGCCCGCGCCGCCCACCAGACGATTGATGTTGGCCCGTACCGTCACCCGGGCGAGCGCGAGCAGCTGAATACCATCCTTGGCCATCGCGGCCACCTTCGGGGTGGTGATGACCTTGGGATTCACGCTGACCTGCACCGCCTCGAACACGTCGCGTCCCGCGAGGTCGATCGCCGTCGCTTGCTTGAAGGTGAGCGGAATGCCGGCTTTATCGGCCGAGATCAGAGCGCTGACCACCCGTTGCACGTTCCCACCGCTCAGGTAGTGGGCTTCGAGCTCGTTGATGTTGAGGTCGAGCCCTGCCTTGGATGCGTTGATGAGCGGATTGACGATGTTCGAGGGATTCACTTTCCGGAATCGCATGCCGAAGAGGGTCAGGAACGAGACCGGCACGCCGGATGCCCAGGCCGTGATCCAGAGTCCTACCGGGATGAAGCGGAAGAAGATGACGAGCAGGATGAAGGCGATAAAAATCAGGGCGAAGATCACGCCCAGGCTCAACATTGAATCTTCCACGTTACGTCCTTGATCAGGAGAAATTGTGTCATCCTGAGCAACGCGAAGGATCTCTTATTCGTCCGAAGAGATCCTTCGGTCGCTACGCTCTCTCGGGATGACAAGAATGCCGTTTCAGAAACCCTCCTGGACGGCCCGCACCACGTGCCGGTACCCGTCGCTCTGCACCACCTGGATCCGGCTCCCCTGCGACAGATACTCCCCTTCCGTCACAACATCGATCCGCTCCTCACCGACCCGTGCGGTGCCTGATGGCCGGAGATCGGTAACGGCCACCCCGTCGCGGCCCACAAGATCACCCCGACTCGGTGCGGACACAAATCCCTGCGACTTGTTCACCGCTCCCTGGAGCAGCAGCCCCCTGAAGCGGCCGCTGTTGGGCAGGTGGCGGAGCCAGGCGAAAATGACCGCTATGGTAATGACAAGGCTTGCGCCCAGTACGGCCAATGCCTGCGCCACGTCGCCTGACGACGGTTGCGCCCCCATCATGGCCAGGACCATCGCCGCGACGACGGCCACCGTGCCCAATACCCCCGCAACCCCGAACCCCGGGAGGACAAAGATTTCGACCGCGATGGCAATGGCGCCCAGGCCGAGCAGCAGCACCTCCTCCCAGCCGGCCAGGCCGAGGATCACGCTCGAGCCGAAGAACAGACCGAGAGAGGCGAGGCTCAGGATCCCTCCCAGTCCAAAGGCACCGGTCTTGACCTCGAAGACCAACCCGAGAACGCCAAGCGACAGAAGCAACGGGGCGACGAGGGGGTTGGTAAGGAACCTGACGACGCCTTCCGCCCAGTTCGGCTCAGTAGTGAACACGCGCGCGCCGGGGTAGCCAATTGCCCGGAGCAACGCCGCTTCGTCGGATACCTGCGCCTTGGCGAACTTCAGCTTGACGGCTTCGTTCGTGCTCAGCGTCAGCAGCTGACCCTTCCGGACCACGCCCGGTATCTCGATGTTCTCGTCCACCATGGCTTCCGCGAGCTTGGGATCCAGGCCCCGCTGCTCGGCCATCGAGCGGAACTCCGCCCGCATCGCCGAGACCATCTTTTCTGAAGCCTTGGTCCCCTGGCCATCGACCGGCGTCGCGGCGCCGATCACGGCACCCGGCCGCATGTAGATACCGTTCGTGGAGATCGCGATGAGGGCACCGGCACTGTAGGCGCGTGGATTCACGAATCCGTATACCGGAATGCGGGCGCCCCTCACGGCGTCGGCTATGCGCTCCGCGGCGTCGATTCTGCCGCCCGGAGTGTCGATATCGAGAAATGCGGCCACTGCTTCTGCTGCCTCCGCCTCCCTCAGGCTGCGGGAGACATACGGCGCGAGGCCGTTTTCGACGACCCCAGTGACAGGGATGCGATAGACGAGGGGAGCCTGCGCCTGGAGCACAAGCCCCGGCAGAGCAAGAAGGGCGAGCGTCAGCGTGGTCCAGCGGCGCATCGCAACAATCCTATGGGGAGGTGACCGAAAGGTAACTCAAGACCGCGTAAACGGTGAACAGTGAACGGTGAAGGGGGAACGGTAAAAGTGAACGGTGAACCGGTGTGCAGGCCCGGTTCACCGTTTACCGTTTACCGTTCACGCTTTGATCTATCAGATCCGCCCGCTACCCTGCTGCTCGGGCGCTTGCCGCTCCCGCGGACGGACGCGTTCTCCGGGGCCACCGTCCATCCCTCTCCCGTGCTTGCCACGGTGCCAGCCGCGCATGTCGCCCCGGTGGCCATGAACTTCTCTTATCCGGTGAGCGAAGCGCTCTCGCATCATGTGAAGCTGAGCCCGCTGCACCGGGTTGAGATACTTCGATTGCTCCTTGATCTCTTCCCTGGCAAGCTGCGTCTCGGCCAGCTTGAGCTCGATCATGGCATCCGTGAGCTTGGCCACGCTGTCCTGATTGGCAGCAACGCCGGGCTTGAGCTGTCCCATCATGGCTTCGTGCAGGCGCCGTCCTCGGTTGCGCAGTTCACCACGTCTGGCGCCGAACTGCTGGCTGGTCGCTCTGAGTTTCGCGGTCTGATCGTTGGTGAGCCCCAGCTGCTCTTGCGCGCGAGTGGCGAACCGCGCCTCGATTTGATGGCGAAGGGAGTCGGCTCTGGCCGAGCTCGAGTCCGGACGCTGAGCCTGCGCCGAGGCAGCGGGCAGCAGCCCCAATATCAGGAATAATCCGCAAGCGTTACGCATCAACCCTCCCACGAGTCGAGGACACGTTCGAGTTCTTCTGAATTCAGGTCCCGAAGATCGGGATCCTGCACGGCTGCATTTCTGACGTTCGGCTCGTCCATCGTCCGAAGCAGGGAATCCAGTTCCGCCGGCTGTAGGCTCTGAAGCTCGGGTAGTGGAATCGCCCACTGGCCAGCAGCCAACGAGCCGGCCACCGGTGCAGCACTGTTCTGGCGATTCGGGTTGCCGGTCCATAGAGCAACTGCAACAGCGGCAGCGGCGGCCAGGCCGCCGATGGACAACGCCCTCCGGCGCAGGAGGTCCACCTGCCGGCTCCGTCGCAACCGCTGGTGTAAGGTGATGACCACTCCATCGAGATCCAGCTTCTCCGCCACATCTTTTCCCAGACGGGCGGCTGCACCAACGATCTCGCACTCCTGCCTGCAGGCAGGGCACGCATCGAGATGCTGCCGCTCCTCCGCAGTCCACTCGCTCCGGCCCAGCATGACTGCCGGGATACGCTCTGCAAGCAACTCACACTGTGTCATCCAATCAGCTCCTTCAGCCGCTTGACCGCGTGATGATAGTGCACCCGGGCCGCGCCTGGGGTGGTACCGAGCGCCGCCGCGATGTCTTCGTAGTCACTGCCCTCCTGGGCCCGCAGCAGAAACACCTCCCGCTGCAGTTTGGGTAACCGGGCGAGCCCTTCTCGCACGCGTTCCTGGGCCTCGAGCGCCGCCAGCTCGGCATGCGGATCCGAGTCCGCGGCAATGTCCCGATCGTCGATCGGCACCAGCTTTCCCTTTCGCTTTCGTACCTGATCTCGAAGAAGGTTGCTGCCGATGGTGAGAAGCCAGCTCCGGAACGATGCACCTCCCCTCCACCCGTCTACCCGCCGAAATGCACGGAACAGCGTTTCCTGAACCAAATCCTCCAGATCGCCCGGGTCTGCTCCGAGGCTATGAAGAAACCGGCCCAGCGCTCCGGCATGCCGCTGGACCAACTCCGCCGCCGCGCGCTCATCACCCGTGCGATAAGCGCCCACCAGGGCTGCGTCAGTTGTCGAGTCGGGTCTGGTGGAGCCCGCCACTGGAGGAGCGCTCATCCGATTGTGAGACGGCAGGGGATCGCATTTGTTAATTGGCCGGCCTCAGAATGCCGGAGTATCTTAGGCCGATGCGACGGCCAATGGTGATAGCCCACCGGGGCGCTTCCGGGTACGAGTACGAAAACTCGCGCGCTGCGTTTCGGCGTGCGGTGATGCTCGATGCCGACGGTGTGGAGTTGGACGTCCACGCTACCCGGGATGGAGTGATCGTGGTGCACCACGATGCAGAGATCCCGGAGCTGGGAGCGATTGGCCAACTCTCGCTGGCCGAAGCGCGCCAGGTCCCCCTCAGAAATGGGGAGACCCTCCCTTTGCTGAGCGAGATCCTCGAGCTCGTGGGAGACCGGAATGTATGGGTGGAAGTGAAGAGTTTACCCGAGCGTCACGATGCCACTCTGCTTGCCACACTCGATGAGGGTCCCTCTCCGGAGCGATACGCGATCCACAGCTTCGATCATCGAATTGTGCACCGGCTGGGAGAGATACGGCCGTCACTCCCACGCGGGATCCTGCTCTCCGCTTACCTGTGGGACGCAGTCGCGGTCATGCGCTCGGTCGGGGCAACCACTCTGTGGCAGGAGTGGCAGCAAGTGGACGAGGATCTGGTCGCCCAGGTGCACGATGCAGGGGGCAGCGTGATCGCCTGGACCGTGAACGAAATCGGCGACCTCGACCGCATGGTGCGCATGGGCGTGGATGGACTCTGCGGCAACTATCCGGATCGGATCCGGGTTGCCATTGCCCCCCGACTCGACCAGGTCTCCCGCGCCTGACAGGGTGAGTCCGGGGGGCGTTCTCTGCTATACCTCGGTGCGCTCCGATCCGACCTCGACTGGAGCCGTTGGAGCCGAGGATGGCTGCGATGCCCTCGATGCGCCGCCCCGCGCGTCGGCAATCTGCTTCTCCAGCCGGGCAACCTCCGCCTGTAGGTCGTCGAGGCGCAACAGAAGTGCGTCGAACCGGCGGGCCTCGGTTTCACCACCGCGCTCCCTCCGGTGGACGAGCAGTCCCAGGTCGCGGGCGGCGCGATCCAGCCGGCGCCGAAGCCGCAGCAGTTCGATCTGTAGTTTGCCCTCATCCAGCGCTGCCTGGGCCTTCTTACCGAATGCCTCGAGCTCATGATTCAGGCGGTCGAAGAGCGTGGATCTATTCATCAAGAACCTCCGGAAAGAGAGCTACAAGCTCATGGCTCACAGTGCGAAGCGAAACAGGCGACACGGCTGGTAGCTGATACCTAATAGCAAATACCCTGGTAGCAAAAGGGACGCGGAGCAGTGTCCACGTCCCAGCACTCGGATGATCGCCTTTTCAGGCAGCTATGAAGCAGCGGCCTCGGTGGCGGGATAGACCGACACTTTCTGGCGGTTCTTGTCCTTGAACTCGAACTTGACCACCCCGTCCACGAGCGCAAAAAGCGTGTCGTCGTTGGCACGCCGAACATTGCGCCCAGCATGGAACTTGGTGCCTCGCTGGCGCACCAGAATATTGCCCGCGGCAACCTTCTCACCGCCGTACCGCTTCACGCCGAGATATTGGGGATTGCTGGTCCGGCCGTTGCGGCTGGAGCCTACACCCTTCTTGTGTGCCATGTGTGCCTCAACCCAGCTTTACGTCAGTGATGCGGACTTCGGTGAACTTCTGCCGATGCCCCGTCTTCCGGCGGTAATTCTTCCGCCGCTTGAATTTGAACACGTAGATCTTGGGCTCCTTGCCGTCTCCTACCACCTCGGCAAGCACCTTGGCGCCCTTGACCAGCGGTGCCCCGGCCTTGATGGTCTCTCCGTCCGAAGACAGAAGCACTTCATCGAAGGTGATTTTCGAGCCCGCCTCGGCGCTCATGAGCGGAAGACGAAGGGTCTTC
>DATFFX010000189.1:0-2495 GCA_035249825.1 Gemmatimonadales bacterium
GAATGGGTTACATCGACGCCGAGCAGGTGCTGCGACTGGCCCAGCCGCTGGAGAAATCGGGCTATGGTATATACTTGAAACAGCTGGTGCAGGAGCAGGCGCGGAAATGAAGGTCACGCCTACTGCACTCCCCGGCGTACTTCTTCTCGAGCCGCAGATTCATCGTGACGCCCGCGGCTTTTTTCTGGAAAGCTGGAGGGAAGATCTGGGATCGTTCGGGATTGGCCCCCATTTTGTCCAGGACAATCACAGCCGTTCGGTGCAGGGAGCGCTGCGCGGGTTGCATTACCAGCTGGAGAAGCCGCAAGGCAAACTGGTTCGAGTAGCCTTCGGTGAGGTGTTCGATGTGGCAGTCGATTTGCGCCGGTCATCTCCCACCTTTGGCCAGTGGGTCGCTGCCTGCCTCTCCGATGCCAATCATCATCAGCTTTGGATTCCTCCCGGTTTCGGCCATGGCTTTTACGTACTGAGTCACACCGCCGACTTACTCTACAAGTGTACCGAATACTACGCTGGGGAGCTCGATCGATCGGTGCAGTGGAATGATCCCGATCTCGCCATCCGCTGGCCTTTACTGGACTCAGCTCCGCTTCTCTCAGCCAAGGACGCAGCAGCCCCTCGGCTGCGCGAGACGCAGACCTATCCATGATGTCGCGCAGTGCAGGCACGGCCCTGATTACCGGTGCAGCAGGACAGGTGGGGAGGGAGCTGCAGTGCACGGTGCCCGCAGACTGGCGGGTCATCGGCTGCACCTCGGAGGAGCTGGATATCACCGATCAGCAGGCAGTCCAGACGGCCCTCGAGCAGGTCGCTCCAACGGTGGTTCTCAATACTGCCGCGTATACCAGCGTTGATACCGCTGAGCGACAGGCCGATCGCGCTCGGGCCGTGAATACCGAAGGCGCAGGCATCCTGGCCGACGCAGCGTTCAAGGCCGGCGCAAGAATGATTCACCTGTCAACGGATTTTGTGTTCGACGGTGCGCAAGGGCGGCCTTACGGACCTTCCGACCCACCCAATCCTCTCAACATATATGGCAAGACCAAGCTTGCAGGGGAGCTGTTGGTGCGGAAACACACCAGGGGATCGGCACTGATCGTGCGCACGGCGTGGGTCTATTCGAGGTACGGTCACAATTTCGTGTATACCATGTTGAATCTCATGCGCACCCGAGAATGCGTTGGCGTCGTGGGAGATCAGGTGGGCACACCGACTTGGGCCCGGGGTTTAGCCCAGGCGCTGTGGAGAGCGGTCCTGCGTCCCGACCTCCAGGGTGTGCTGCACTGGACCGACGCCGGTGTGGCGAGCTGGTACGATTTTGCCGTTGCTATTCAAGACGAGGCTCTGAATCTGAGACTGCTCGAGCGCCCGGTGCCGATCAGGTGCCTGACCTCGGAGGAGCATCCCACACCGGCCCGTCGGCCGAAATTCAGTGTACTCGACAAGAGCACCGGGTGGGCCGCCCTAGGAGGTCCGCCGCCGCATTGGAAGTTCTCCCTGAGGTGCATGCTTCAAGAGCTTGCTCATGCGTAGGCTCCTGATCACCGGGGGGGCAGGTTTCATCGGCGCCAATTTCGTTCACTACTGGTTGGGGGCCCACCCGGATGACCGTATGGTAGTCCTGGATTCCCTCACTTACGCAGGGAACCAGGCGAGCTTGGAGCGCGCCTTCCACCATCCCCACTTCCGCTTCATTCATGGAAATATCTGCACGCCCGGTCTCGCGGCCGCCCTGCTGCGGGAGCACGTGATCGACACCGTGGTGCATTTCGCGGCCGAGTCCCATGTAGACCGCTCCATCATGGCTCCGGATGCATTTGTGCACACGAACATCACCGGCACTCACGAGCTGCTGAAGGCGGCACGTCAGGTCTGGCTGGAAGAGGGCGGCAACAGCGCCAGCACCCGATTTCACCATATCTCGACCGATGAGGTCTACGGATCGCTCTCTGAGTCCGAACCTCCGTTCACTGAAAATTCCCCCTACGCCCCCAATTCCCCCTACGCTGCCAGCAAGGCTGCCGCCGACCATCTGGTCCGAGCCTATCACCACACCTACGGGCTTCCGGTCACCACGACGAACTGCTCGAACAACTATGGTCCCTATCAGTTTCCCGAGAAACTGATCCCGCTCATGCTGGTGAATGTGCTCGACGGCAAGCCGCTCCCGGTATACGGAGACGGCCTCAACGTCCGTGACTGGCTCTATGTCGAGGATCACTGCCGAGCCATCGATCAGGTGATTGCCGAGGGACAGCCGGGTGAGGCCTACAACGTAGGTGGCCGGAACGAATGGAGGAACATCGATATCGTCCGCCTGCTCTGCACCCTGCTGGATGAGGCCTTTGCTCGTGACCGCACCCTGGCCAGCCTGTTTCCGCAGAGTCCGATGGCTGTGGGGCGGTCCAGCGAGGAGCTGATCAGCTTCGTCCCTGATCGACCGGGACACGATCGGCGGTATGCTATTGACGCGGGCAAGATCGAGCGCCGGTTGG
>DATFFX010000190.1:0-5228 GCA_035249825.1 Gemmatimonadales bacterium
AAGGTCATCCCGATCTTTTCCAGCACGCGGATCGAGCGTGTATTGTCAGGATTTGCGATGGCCACGATCCTCCGAATCCCCAGGACTTCCCTGGCATAGTGGAACACGGCCGAGGCGGACTCGAAGGCATACCCGAGAGACCTGTAAGGCGGAAGAAAAGCGAAACCGATGTCGACATCAGCCAATGTTTCGCGCTTCAGCAAGCCGCACAACCCAACAGCGAGCCCCGTCATCTTCGTCTCCACGAGCCATAGTCCAAATCCATTCTGCGAGTAACTGGTCAAGGGGCCGGTCAAAATGTACTCGCGCGCTGCTTCCACGGTCCTCACGTTCTTGTCTCCAACAAAGCGCACGAACGCGGAATCGTTCAGCAGCTCCAGGATGAAGTCCGCATCCTCGAGCCTGATGAGGCGAACTCTCAACCGCTCGGTATCCAGGACAGTCACCAAGATTCCCGTTCATGGAGGTGACAGGGAGAGCTGCCAGAACGGACCCGTGAGTCCCAGCCGGTGGAACACGGCCTGAGTTTCCGCCGGGCCGCGGCGGCGCCACCTCGGGTCCATCCTATCAGCATACCAGGCCTCAGCCAACGACCAGGCGGTCGCGAGTGAGATGACCGCCCCTACACTCCGATTGCGTGCGGCACACCACCGAACCACGTCCACCTCCGACCGGAAGAGCAGAATGGTCGATCAGGTGAATCCGATATCCTCCCACCACGACGCCGCCGGAACGGCGAAGTGCACCACACCCGATCCATCGGACACCCCATCGCCCGAGGTGCGAATTGGGGCCGGATCACCGCAGTCGGGGCAACTCGAGACAATTTCGACCCGCAGCTGGAGCATTGCAGAGATACCAAGCGCGTCCCAGGCGCAGTTCGCCCACCATGCGCGACCCTCGCCGTGCACTCGGAACGCCGTCGGGACGGCCGAGAATGGCATGGCCATCCAAAGCTCCCGAGTGGCAGGATCCAGCACCAGAACATGTGCGGCGGCCAACCGCTCCATGCTGGCTCTGACCGACCTGGACGGTGCGCCAATCTCGTCACTGGTGTGTTGGACGGAAGGCGCATCCCCCGTTCGGGCGAAGTAGCGGTAGATGGCTAAGCGGACCTCGGTATCGAATTCAGAGAGACGCAAGGTAATCAGATCCTCGCCAGGTAGACTCGAGCGGCCGTGTCATCGTCTGAGTGCTCCACGTCTCCTTAGATGAGTACAGCACCTTCACTCGTCCCACCGGAGCTCCTCATGAGAACCGCCACCATCGTTTCACTCAGCCTCGGGATGTTACTGTCGCTGTCTTGTCGATCAGTCGAGACCGATGGAACGGCGGGCCCGTCGGAGAGTCCTGGCCTCACGGCCCGGATGTACGTTCTCCGGAGCATAGCGGGCGAACGGCTGCCCGCCGTTCTGCTGGACAACGAGTACGTGACCATCATTAGTCTGGCGGACACTCTGTGGCTCGCACCTGAGGGCTCCGGTCGTGAGATCGCCACCGAGCGGAGCCTCGACAAGGGCTCCACCGAGGGACCCATCGTCCGCCGCGACGAGCGCCCTTTTGCCTACGGTACCAGCCGCAACCGCATCGAGATAGCCTTCGAATGCAACGACGTAATCATCCGCTCCTGCTCGGCTCCGCCGCACCTGAAGGGAGTGTTGACGGAGACCGGCCTGGTGCTGGAACACGCCCTCTATGACAAAGGTCCGCTCGTGTACGAGCGGATTCAGTAGCGGCGCTCAGGCACCGAGCTCGACCTCCACGCCGCCGACCAATCCCGCCACGAAGTTGTAGATCGCACAGGAGATGGCAGCAAAGACGAATCCCAGCACCCCATAGAGAATAGGCATCACAAGTGCCAGCCCCGCGCCGATCCCCTCCTGCCGGGGCGACACCATCGAGATGATCAGAAAGATCGGCACGAACACCAACCCCAGGAGCGCGTACAGCACCCCAATCACTTTTGCCGTCTGGAGTACGCCGAACCTGCGTATCTGCTGAGGCATTGCTTTCCTCCGGTGAATGGTGGTCATGCAGGTCGCGGGTGTCGGTTGTCACAGCATGGGCAGCCACACCCGAAGGATCTTGGCTGATCCCATCGATCCAGGAGCCACCCATGCTCGCCTTACGCTTTCCTGCCCTGCTCTTCCTTCTCACGATCGCCTGCAGCAGCGGAAGTGTGCCGGACAGCGCCCCCGATCCGGACAGTGATCAGACCAGAGTCACGGTCGAGAATCGCGCCTCGCTCGACATGGACATCTATCTGGTCCGCAGCGATCGCCAGACTTTCAGGCTGGGATACGTTGCGGGAGGCGAGACCGCCACCTTTGCGCTGCCGGCAACGTTTACTGCGGGAGCCACCTCGGTCAGCTTCGAGGCGCGGCCGGTTCGTCGGTCAGGGCAGCCGATCATGAGCGAGCCATTTGGGATTCAGAGGGGGGAGGAGATCACGTGGTCCATACCGCCGCAGTAGCCGAGAGCTCCTGCCTGCCGGACTCACGAGACCTCAAAGTATAACGGCGCACCAGGACAAGAGGTTAGTCCATGCGCCGTATTGAAACGATTACTCCTGGTGTGGACGGGCTGCCGGGCGCCGGGGCTGGGAGATCCGCGGCACCCTCGCCTGATCAAGCCGCACGTCCTACCGCGTCGAACGCGCCTCGTATGGCTGCGAGATGATGATAGCTGTGTCGCACCGCATGATCCTCCAGCATGAACTGACAGGTGAGCGGTGCATCGGCATTGAGCGAGACTGGCGCCGCCCGGTCGAGTTGCTCGTCAGTCAGCGCCCGGATCGCAGCCGCTGCTGTCGCACTCTTGCGCCGGAGCAGACCCAGCGCCGTTTCCTGCGTGACGTCGCGGTACTCCTCGGCATGGCTGGCATTTGCCTGGTGAACCCCGGCCCACGTCACGCCCACGACCGCCTTGCCTGAGGCGAGTGTCTGGGCCAGGAGCACCTCGAGTGGGTACATGGTAGCGACGTGGTGCACAATGACTCCGACCGTGCGGCCATCCTTGGGGACCCGGATGTTCCACTCCGCGTCCGTGAGGCCGCCGGCGAAGGCGGCGAGGGCTTGCGCCCCCGCCTCGAGACGATCTGCGAGGGCATTGGCACGATGGCTCATACTGGTTACCTCCGGTGTGGGTAGTGAGTCAGGACCCGCGAGCTCGGGTGTTCGATGCAACGGGACTCAACTCGTCCGGTTGAAGTGCCCGTTGGCCAGCCCGCAGCCGACGCCCTGGATCCAGAGGGTCTGAATGCCCGGCAGCTCGGGCGCGAGATCGCTGTCCGACACGATCATCTGCGCGGTAAACGATTCGATAATGCCATCGCCAGCGCGATAGAAGTCGGCCAGAAGGACTGCAGTGTCGATATCCGTCGTAGCCACCTTCGCGACATCCGCTCCGGTGCACTTGAAGCCGGTAGACGCGAGCAGCTGGGCGGTGTCCCAGCGAACGCCCTCGCCTTCCTGGCAACCGGCGAGCGGTCCCTGCGCAACCGTCGCCGTACAGTCGAAGCCTCCGTTCGAGAGCACCGAGGTCTTGCTGGGCACGGTGTTCGAGGCCGTCGCTGGATCGTAGGAGCCGCCGCCGGTGAGTCTCACGGCTCCGGTGGGGAAACCGGCGGCGTCTCCGTTGAAACCGAAGGCAGCCCTGCCACCTGCTGTGTAGCTGGCACTGACCGGGTCGGTTGGGAGGGCTGCTTCCCTGCATGCGAGTATTACCGTCACGGCCAGCACGGAGGACAGCTGAATGGGAATGCGCCACGTCATGGTGGTCTCCTCGATCGGGGTGTCAGCGTCAGGGTTTTCGTGCCTGAATTCGCGATGCCAATGTTATGAAAGAGGAACGCCCGCCATATCGGCGAGCGGGAAGAATTGCGATCGGACTTTGGTAGGGAGCGGTGTAGGCCAGCGGACGACGTACCGCGACTGCGCAGTTTCCTAGTTGATCAGTCCGTGCAGGGCCGCGTAGCGGACCAGGTCGGCGTTGCTGGTGGCCCCCATCTTGTCCAGCACCCGGGTGCGATAGGTGCTGACGGTCTTGGGACTGAGCTCCAGCGAGTGGGCGATCTCCTTCACCGTCCGTCCGGAGCCGAGCAGGCACAGCACTTCGTATTCGCGATCACTCAGCAGCTCATGCCGGATGTTACGGGACCCACCGGCCAGGTCAGCTGCCAGACGCTCCGCCAAGCCAGGGCTCACGTACTTGTTCCCCCGATAGACCCGTCGGATCGCCTCGGTGAGCTCCTCTGGTGAGTGGTCTTTCGTGAGGTAACCGGAGGCGCCGGCGCGCAGAGCCCGCACCGCGTATTGATCTTCCGGATGAACGCTGAGCACGAGGACGGCGACCGTGGGATGCTCCGCCCGGAGCCGTTGCAGCAGCTCGAGAAACCGGAGGCCCGGCATGGTCACATCCAGCAACACGATATCAGCCGGCACTCGGGGAAGCCGTTCCAGCAGCTCCTTGCCACTGGCGACCTCGCCCACCACCTGGAGGCCGGGCGAATCCTGAACGATTCGCCGCAGACCTTCGCGCACGACAGGGTGATCATCGGCAATGAGGAGTCGGATCACGAGGTCACTCCTGCGGCGGAGGTCAGGGGGATTCTCAGCCACACCGTGGTCCCCTGCTTCCGCACCCCTCGAATCACCAGCTCTCCACCGCAGGCGATTGCCCGCTCCCGGCTGCCGACCAATCCCAGCGACCGGCGGGAGGCCATCTCGCTCTTACTGATTCCGCGGCCATTGTCCCCGACTTCGAGCGTCAGCTCGTCGGCGCTCACCCGCAGCGCGATGTTCACGCGGGTGGCATGAGCGTGGCGGGCCACATTGGTGAGCGTTTCCTGCAGGATGCGAAAAGCGGTGGTCGCGCAAACTTCGTCCAGACTGGAGTGGGAGGCCTGGACCTCGAGCTGGGCGGTAATCCCGGTGCTGCGCTCGAACTCCTGAGCCTGCCACTCCACGGCAGCCACCAATCCCAGGTCGTCCAGCACGCTGGGCCGAAGATCGGTCGCAATCCGGCGGACCGTATCCATGGCGCCATCGATCCGAACGATGATCGATTGCACCCGCTCCGCCACTGCGGGCCGGTCCGACACTCGCGGCTTGAGCCAGGCGAGGTCGATCTTCAGGCCGGTGAGCGCCTGCCCCAGCTCGTCGTGAACTTCCCGGGCGAGGCAGGTTCGCTCATCCTCCCGCACCAGCTGCAGGCGGACCGACAGGTCG
>DATFFX010000191.1:0-9050 GCA_035249825.1 Gemmatimonadales bacterium
TCATCGGCCGGCCGGAGGAGAACCTTCGCGCGCTGGATCACCCGGCTCTCGGGGATGCCCGCGAATTTGCGCTGGGAGGTGCGTTCGACCCCGAAGAGCCGCCGTTGAGTCGGGGCAAGGATGGCTTCCGTCGACTCTGTCTCACGATCAAACAGTATCGTGCCGATACCGTAGTTCTGACCGGCCCGCTTGCAGACGAAACCCTGGCCGTAGTACTGGAGGCCGCCGGGGCAGCCGGCTGCCAGATTTATGCATTGGCTCGGACGTTTACGCTCAGCGGGCTGGAATTTCAGACAGTGTGGCGTAGAGGCGAGCCTCTGGTGTCACTGAACCGGCCCGCGCTTCGGGGGCGGCAGCTGCTGCTGAAGCGGGCACTGGACATCGTGCTTTCGACGTTGGGATTCCTGCTGCTGAGCCCACTCTTCATCGCCGTAGCCGCTGCGGTGCGCCTCTCCTCCTCGGGCCCGATCTTCTTCCGCCAGACCCGGGTAGGGTTGGGTGGCAAGGCGTTCAAGATCACGAAGTTCCGGAGCATGGTTCATGACGCGGAGTCGCTGCGGGACGACCTGGCACCAAAGAGCTTGTACACCGATCAGCGGCTCTTCAAGGTCAAGGACGATCCCCGGGTGACCCGCCTGGGGGCCTTTCTCCGCCGAACCAGTCTCGATGAGCTGCCACAATTGTGGAACGTATTTCGGGGGGACATGTCGCTGGTGGGTCCCAGGCCGCCCCTTCCGAGCGAGGTGGATCTCTACGAGGACCACCACTACACCAGGTTCGATGTAAAACCGGGCATCACTGGTCCGTGGCAGGTCAGCGGTCGAAACAGCATCACCGATTTCGAAGAAGTCATCCGATTGGAGACCGGGTATATCCGCGGCTGGACGATCTGGAAAGACCTGGGCATACTGCTCAAGACAGTTCCGGTCGTCCTCTTCATGCGGGGCGCGCACTGAAATCGCAGGTCGAATGACTATTTCCCCGTAAGCCAGCCTTCACGACGGCCCCGCCAGATCGCACGATGGTAGCGCGCCTTGGCCAGTCTACCGGTGGCCGCTGATATCACTGCTCCTCCCAGCGGACGCGCTCCTTGATAGAACACAAACCACCACGGATAACCGTGCTTGCGGAGCACTCGCCCCATACCCCTCCCGTAGCTTTCTGCCCGCGCCACGCTTGCTGAGTCGAAGCTCGGTGTTGTCCGAGGATGATGTACCAGGAGTGTCGGGTCATAGTGGAGCGTCAAACCAGCAGCCAGAACTCGCAGCGGGTAATCGATATCCTCAGCAGCGCCCCATGGAGTACTCGAACCAACGCCTAGGCTTTCGTCGAACCCTCCCACTCGGCCGACAGCCGCTCTGCTCAGAAACAACGCATTCGAATTACACCTCCGCCATACGTTGAATCTGTCGATCTTACCCGGCCGGAGGTCCCATCGCGGGAACGAGGAGTGACCCTCGGCATCTACCGGGCGACCGGCAAGACCTCCCAGGGACGGATCCGAACCGAAGCGCTCGACCACCGACCTGAGTAGAGTCTCCGGGTACCAGCTATCGTCGTCCGGAAAGGCGACAATGTCTCCGGTGACTTGCGCGAGCCCAACGTTGCGTGCCCGGGACAGCCCGGGCCTGGACCTCAGATGCAGGACGGGAAACGGCCAGTGCTCCGAAAGAAGGCCTGAGAGAAGATTATTTTCCTGGCTTTGGTCCACAACCACGAGTTCTATGTTGCGATGCGTTCCGGAGGCGAGTGAGTTCAGGAACACCGTAAGTTGGTCGGTTCTGGCCCCCAGGGTGCCCATGACGAGAGAGACTTTCATACTAGCGACCCAGGCGGCCGTACTGGACCATTCGATTGAGGGAAAGAATGAGTCGCGGAGACGTGGCCGCCGCTATCATCCCTGCCAGTGCACCCAGGCGATGTCTCGGGGACGTGCCTGGCGCAATCAGTGCGCGTCCAAGGGGTCTGAGAGCCTTGAGGCGTTGCCCCATGAGCAGGTGGTACTTCCCTTCGAAGTAAGGCCTGCTCCGTTGCTTCTCCTTCAGTGCTTTGGCCGGGTTGGATGCCAGCTCCTCGAGTTCCAGGTTGGTGAGACCCGACGCCAAGAGATTTGCACGCTCCCGATGCAAGGAACCCAGGAAATGTTGTTGTAACAGCTCCCCACTGGCGTATTGGGTGGCCCAGTACACCGAATCCTGGTGACGGCGCCAGCGGCCGAGCACCGACGGAACTCGAACAAAGTCGCCTCTGAAGGCAAGCCTCAGCCAGGTCGGGTAGTCCACGAACGGAAGTCCTGCATCGGCGAAGCCGCCCAGGCTGAGGAGATCGTGGCGCCGAACCATTACCGTATTTGCCCCGAACGACTTCAAAGCTGAAAAGAAGCGGAGGTTCTCCAAGAGCGCCGACCGGGCAGAGCTGGCTGCAGCCGATACGCCATGGCGCGTGATGAGAAGTCCCTCTGTTGTGACCTCGTCGTAGTCCGAGTAGCAGAGCACGACTCTCTTATCATCGAACACTGGAACCTGCTCGGACAGCTTTCCGGGAGCCCATTCATCGTCCCCCTCCAGAATGGCAATCAACTCGCCGCGGCAGTGGCCAAGCGCCTCGTTGTATGTCTCACATAGTCGCGCAGCACCGTAGTTGGACCGATGCCGGATCAGTCGGATGCGACTGTCCTCAGTGGTGAAGCGCTCGACGATCTGCGCGGTGGCATCGGGCGATGCGTCGTCGATCACGATGAGCTCCCACGATGCATAGCTCTGGGCGAGCACGGACTGCACACAGCGTTCGATAAACTGCTGGTGTCGGAAAGTAGGAGTAATGATC
The DNA here is from genome assembly GCA_035249825.1 of Gemmatimonadales bacterium. Lineage (GTDB taxonomy): Bacteria > Gemmatimonadota > Gemmatimonadetes > Gemmatimonadales > GWC2-71-9 > CAVVWJ01. The sequence continues at coordinate 2,827 of DATFFX010000191.1, forward strand.
GACACGACAGGTGCGGGGGTGCTGGCCCGGTTGGTACGCTCTGGAGAGTTCATCGGCTCGCGAACAGTAAAACCCTTGGCCCGTTTCGTTCAGGGCGTGTCTCCACGACGTCAACCCGGCCGAAGCCGGCTTCCTTCAGCAGGTCACTGATGACAGGCAGCGGCAGCCATTTGGAGTGCGAATGGACCCCACTGAACACGTCAGCGGGTCCCCGCTCCTGAAAACGTTTGTAGGAGTACTTCCTGTCATTCACCACATATGACGAACCGGCTTCTGCGGGAAGGGCGTAGTGGGTATCCAACATGACTCCCAACCGGATGTAGCGCCCAATGGCGAGCAAGTGCCGCACCGGATCCTCCAGATGATACAGCACTCCCACATGATGTAGAATGTCGGCCTGGAGGACATCGATCCGGGCGGAACCGTCTTCCACATCGTGCTGAAACACGGTGGGATGGTAGCCGTAGAACGCGGCTCGCACGATCGTCTTGGTGACATTCTCGATCCGCGCGTCCACTGCTGTCACCCTATGGGCGAACTGGCAAAGTCCGACGGTGTGAATCCCTTCGAAGCAGCCGAACTCGAGCACGTGCTTATCCGCCAGCGCAAACCGGTCATTCAGGAGCCGGATTCGTCGGTCGGGCACCTCCTGAGGCCGGTCCCGTTTACCGGCCCATGCAGCCCCGCCGAAGCGCCGGCCGTGCCGATCGACAGTAAAGGCGTTCCATTGCAACAAGCTATTGAGGCTGGACAGGTCCTGGTCGCTGAGCGGGTCCACGAAGGCGATCTCGTGCCGGCCGTCCGTGTATCCTGCAAGAGGCGCCCTGGTGCGGGTTAGCCGCCGTAGATTGAACCGGACGGCGGCGGTGAGCCGCTTGAGCCCCGCAATCAGACCCCCCAGGCGGCCCGCTGCGTCAGTTGGCAAGAGATCCGAGTTCATGACGAAACTGGGTGTAGTGTCCCCGGACGAACGCCTCGAACTCGAGCCGGAAGCGCTCAGTCCCGAAGCGCAAGGCGTTTGCTCGACAGGCTGCCGGGTCGATGCGGGAAGACTCCTGCTCGAACAGCATGACTCCTGAGCGCAAAGCTGCGCTGGTCTGATCGGCAAAGAAAACGCCGGTCGGCTGCGGCGCATCGAGACCCCGGATCGTTTCCAACGCAGCGCCCTTCCCCAGTGCAATGACCGGCGTCCCGCATGCCTGGGCTTCGAGCGGAGCTATACCGAAATCTTCGACCGCAGCAAACACAAATGCCCGCGCACGCTGCAGGTGGTCGAGAAGTACCGGAAATGGCTGCTCTCCCAGGAGAAGTACATTCGGCGTTTGCCTGGAGCGGACCCGGTGCGCCTCAGGCCCATCTCCGATGACCACAAGCTTGCGATCGGAAAGCCCGGCGAATGCGTCAACGATCAGATCGACTCGCTTATACGGCACCAGGCGGGAAGTGGTAACGTAGAATGGCTCCCGCGGAGCTTCGGTGAAGGTGAATCTGTCGGTGTCGACCGGTGGATAAATGATAGTGGAATCCCGGCGGTAGACTTTGCGAATCCGACGCTCAACGAAGCGCGAGATCGCGATGAATTGGTCCACACCGGCGCCCGTTCGTGCGTCCCAATTTCGCGTCCGATGCAGTAACCACCGCGTGATCGCTGAACGCATCCCACGATTCAGCCCGCTGTCCCTCAGATACTGGTTCTGGAGATCCCAAGCATAGCGCATGGGCGAGTAGCACATGCAGAGGTGAAGCTGGTCTGGCCCTGTCAGGACCCCTTTGGCCACTGCGAAGGAGCTGGAGACCACGAGGTCATAGCTGGAGAGGTCAAACTGCTCGATGGCCAGAGGCATCAGCGGGAGATAGTGCCGGTATCTGGTGCGGACCCATGGAAGACGCTGGAGAAACGACGTGCTGACAGGACGGCCGCCGAGGAACCCTCGCTGCGGTTCAGGCATGAAGTCGATCAGGCTGAACAGATCCGCTTCAGGAAGGACGCGGATCATCTGCTCCAGGACCCGCTCCGCACCACCAAAGGTCACCAACCAGTCATGAACGATGGCGATCCTCATCCGAGGAGATCCTCAATGTGATCCAGCATGGCACACGCCGAACGCTTCCAACTAAAGCTGCGGGCCCGCTCGAGGCTGCGCCGCCGGAGGTCTTCCTGCGCCGCTGAATCCGCTAGAACCTGCTCCATAGCACGGGCGATATCCGCTGGGTCGCGAGGATCACAGTACACCGCAGCATCTCCGCATACCTCGGGGAGGGAGGCGGCTCGCGAAACTACCACCGGGCACCCGCAGGCCATGGCTTCCAGAGGTGGCAAGCCAAACCCCTCATAAAATGATGGGTATACAAAGCAGGCGGCATTCTCGTAAAGCGCGCGAAGTTCGGCATCGCTCACATAGCCTGTCATGCGAAGCCGACCTTCCGGAAGACTCGAGCGCTCCCGAAACACACGTTTATCGACCCCGCCGGCGAGAACGACGTCGTACTCCGCCCGGTCGAGAAGTTTTGCCGCGAGCGCGAAGCCTGCAACATTCTTATGGAGGCTATGGCTGTTCACGGCAAGGATGTAGCCCCGTCGCCGCAAGCCGAGCCGTTGGATTATCCTCTCCTCGGGGGGCAATACGAGAATGTGTTCGCCGCTCCCGGAAATGACAGCGATCGTGTGCGGTGGGATTCGAGCATGCCGCACGAGTTCATTTCGGGAGAATTGGGAAACCGTGATCACCCTGCGTGATCGCCGCGCCACTGCCGGAATCAGGACGCGGTACCACCCGCCAAAGGCCCGGGAGTAGGTCTCCGGCACCACAAAGACCGACGCATCGTGTACCGTCGTGATCATATTTCTTCCGGCCAGCGGCGCGGTGTTGCAAAGATTGACGAGAAGTTGGCTCCCGGCCGATCGGGCAAGTTCGACCTGCTCCCACACGTGGCCGCGAAACCGCCCTGAATGGCGGACGCGAATAGCCTTCAGGTCGAGGGCGTTCGGCGTTCCGATGGGCGTGAGAACGGCCAGGTCGAGGCGTTTTTGCAGGGCTGTTTGCTCGAATAGCACCGCATCCATATGCCTGAGGAGCTCCCGCGCAAACCGCTGTACTCCAGTAACTCGCTGGCCCAGAAAGCGGCCGTTGATAAGCACCTGCCTCATGAGGTAGACGCATCGCCCACAGAGGAGCGCGTCAGCGCAGTCGCGGCGCCCGTGCGAACGCCTCTGACCAGGTAATCAAGAACCTGCAGGCCCCCAAGCACGGCTACCGTGATGTAGACGCTGAAGAAACCGGCGGTGTTCAAGAGCCCACCGATGAGGTTGAGCGTCACGAGGCCGGCAAGGACCTCGAAACGTGCCTCATAGGCCGGGAGGGTTCTGGCGGCTGCAAGGCAGATGTTATGAACCAGTCGAACCAGGTATCCGTTCAGGAAGCCCGCGAGGAGCACACCGGGTAAACCGAAATTGAAGTACATCTCACCGAAGACACCTGCTCGGAGCCCAGGGCTCACCAGTGGATCAAGGCCGACGAGCGTAGCGGTGACAACTCCCCAGTTCCATTCGGCCCTGAACGAGCTTACGGCGGAAGGAATGAACGCCAGAAGACCTGCCAGTTGCGTTCTGCCCAGGAAATACTCGCCGTTCCAGGAGGACTTTACCCAGGCGAAATCTCGAAGATCGGAGAAGTTGTTTCCATAAAAGAGTTTGATTCCCAGAGTCGCGACGGTCCGGAACAGGTTGTATTGCCCCTCGCGCAGGTCGCCCAGATACAAGGCCAGGATGAGGATCCCGAGTGCTATGGGGACCAGCATCACAGCGCGTGCGATGCTGAGCCGTTGGAGCAGGGATGCATGGATCAGAAATACGATCGCCACGAGCAACAGACCCCCGAAGGCAACAGCACGCGCGCCCGTCAGTGTCGCGAGGCCGACATTGAGAACGGCCAACACCAGAATGAACCGCCGACGGCGCTGCACGCCGACAAAGAGGCCGATGGCAATCGTCAGCGGTAAAAGAACGTGGGCGATATTGTAAATTGGCCGCAGCGCGGGGAGTGTCTGCGCGATATTTCTTGCTCCCTCAGGGCCAAGCATACCGAGCGAAAAGAGCAGCGCGAAGAGGACCAGTATGAAGGCGCTCGAGAGCTGGAGAAAGACGCTTTGGGTCCATACCCTGAGGCCGGACCACACCAGAGTCATCGGGATGAAGTGTGGCGTCCGGCGGCCACACGTGAAATACCCCGCCACCAGCGCGATCCACCCCGACAGCGTGATGAGGAAAGCGGAATCCACCTCCGACCGGTACTTGAGGTAGTTGTCGGCTCCGATGGTGAGCCCGTTGATCGGGGAGAACGCGAAGGGATACTGGAGAAGGATGGGGAGGAACAAGCCAAAGATGATGGCGTTGGACAGGAGCGTCACCAGCTGGCGGCGGAACAGCTGACGACCCACCCACCATACCACCACGAGAACGGAGAGCCCCCAGAGTACAGTGACCAGAGGACTGCCGAAGCCGATCAGGGCTTCCACCGGTGCGCCGCTAGCCTCTGTTGATCATGGCATCCTGCCCACCAGGGGCCTCAGCCACGATGCCGGCCCAGCGCGCTCCCAACCTCACGCCGCGCCTGCTCCCAGGCCTCCCTCATAGCGAAATAATCGGGGTGTTGCTCGGGCACGGCCCGGCGGCGGAAATCCACTACGTACGCGATGGCGATCCCAAACAACGTGCCGATCACGACAGCCATGAGAACGCCCAGGGTCCGCTGGGGCCGTGAGCGACGGAACGGCGCTATGGCCGAGTCGACTACGGTGAGTACCGGGGTGTCCCGCACCTCCGCGATGCGGGCTTCGGTGTGCGCCTTGGATAACGTCAGGAAGAGCTCCTGCTTGACCTGCACGTCGCGTTCGAGCCGGCTGACCTCGTGAGTGAGCAGCGGGGAGCTGGAGTAGTCGCGGTTCCGCTGCAGGAAAGCCAGCTCGGCCCGCTCGGCGGCGCGGAGATTCTGCTCCGCTTCGGCGAGCCGCTCTCCTGTGAAACGACGCTGCTCGCGCGATTGGCTCTGCCGGCGTTCGAGATTGAACTGGTTGAGGAGCTGGACCATCTGATTGGCGACGCTGGCAGCGAGCTCGGCACCCGGCATGTCCACCTCGAGCGTCACGATCCCGGTCGGTTTGTCGACCGTCACCTCGATCAAATTCTGCAGCCAGATTACCCCCCGCTGCAGTCGCTCTTCCGGGGATTCGCCTGGAACGTCGAGAATCTCCAGCAACGGACGCCGGGCACCGCGTGGGTCGGCCGGATCGGAGAATTCGGTGAGCAGCATCGTGCGGAGGACCTCTGCGCTACTGGCCAGCTTCACGAAGAAGTCGGGCGACACGGAACTACCGGCCCCCAGCCCCAGGCCAAGCTGGTTGGCCACTCCCGCAAGCGCGGCCAGGCCACTGGCCGCTCCCGATGTGCTTCCGGTTTCGGGCGTAAACGTTGTCTTTGCGGTGTAGGTCGGTGGCTGCAACAGAAGCATGACAGCAGCGACAACGCCGCACCCGAGCGCGGTCGCGGCGATCAGCTTCCAGCGCCTCACCAGCGGGGTGAGGAGATCGAAGAAGGAAATCTCGTCGCGTCGCCGCTCCGCCCGCTCGTGTGCGCTGGAGCTGGTCGTCGCCACTAACGAGTCACCACGATGATTGTCACCAGAGCGCTCAGCACCTGTGCTGCCACCGAGAGCGCCCCGGCAATGTTGCTGGGCTGCTCCTGAACTCGGCGCGCGGGGACGTACACCATTGCGCCGGATTTCGGCTTGGGCACCGCGTCAGCCAGAATAGTGCGACGTTTCACCGACTCTCGTTTACCGTCAGGTTGGGTGACGTAGGCCCGCTTATTGTCACCCAACTGGGTATAGCCACCGGCGGCGTCGACATACCAGTCAAGCGTCTTCCCAGGCGTAAACACGACCGCGCCGGGCGAGTTTACCGCGCCTTCGACAATCACGATGGGGTTGAATTCGGGAATGTTGATGGAGTCGCCCCCGGCCAGTATGACGTTGTCGCCCGCCTTCGCGTTCTTCAGCACCCGGGGCAGATCGATGCCCACCCGTTCGATGAAGCCATGGGGCAGGGTGTCACGAGTATTGGCCGTCTCATCGATTGGAGCGGGCCTGCCGTTGGCCGGCTTGTGCCCCGGCGCGTATGAGCGATAAAACTGGACCCCACCCGCATAGGCCTGGTTTGTAAGGCCGCCT
>DATFFX010000192.1:0-7091 GCA_035249825.1 Gemmatimonadales bacterium
TGGTGCGATAGAGTGGCGATGTGGCCAACAGTTGCTCGTGGGTTCCCACGGCCTGGAGCCGCCCTTCGTGCAGGAAGACGACACGGTCGGCGGCGAGGATCGTTTCGAGATGGTGCGCCGCCACCAGAATGGTCCGTGCACCCCGCAGGCCCAGAAGCGCGCGAGAGATGTGGCGCTCCGTGCGCCGATCGAGGTCAGATGTGGCCTCGTCGAGGAGAAGGATTGGGGCGTCCCGCAGCAGCGCACGCGCGAGCACGAGGCGTTGCCGCTGTCCGCCCGACAGATTGCGGCCGTCGTTGGCGATCCGCGTGTGATAACCGGAGGGCAGGCGCCGAATAAACCGATCCGCCGCTGCGGCGGTGGCGGCCGCGACGACCTCCTCGTTGCTGGCCCCGGGCTGACTATAACGAATGTTTTCCAGCACTGAGTCGGCGAACAACTCGATCTCCTGTGCCACTACCCCGAGCTGGCGGCGCAAGCTGCCGCGAGTCACTCGGGCGATGTCGAACCCATCCAGCAGTACCCGGCCGCTCGTGACGCGCTCCAGCCGCTGGAGCGCGCGGAGCACAGTGGACTTCCCGGAGCCGCTTTCGCCGACCAGCGCCACCACCTCGCCGGGCGCGGTCGCGAAACCGAGCCTGTCGAGCACGACGCGTCCGTCGCGGCTTCGGACTGTTACGTCCTCAAAGCGGATCTCCCCGCTCAAGCGGGGTGCGGGCGTGGCATCGGCCAGGTCGGCGTGTGGGTCGGGCTCGTCGACCAGCTTCCAGACATGGAACAGCGCGATCCGGTTAGCGAGAAACTCTCGGGCCATGCCCCCCAGCGCCTGCACCGGTCCGAAGAAACCCTCGAGGTAGGCCAGCGCCGCCACCACGGCGCCGAGCGTGATATGGTGGTTCAACACCAGCCAGCCGCCGACTCCGAGTACTCCGAACAGAGCCACATGCTCGGCGAGTTCCGCGAGAGCCGAAATCTGCGCGTCACGCCGGCAGCCTAGCCTGATCAGCCGGTGCACTCGGTAGATCCCTGCAAGGAATCGGCCGACCTCGTGCGACTCCCGGCCGCACGCCTGGACCGTCGCCAGACGCTCGAGTGTGGTCATCAGGCGGGCGTACACCCGCGCGAAGCCGTTGATCTCCGCCGCCTCGCGGCGGGTTCCCTCGGTCAGCGCGATTCGCTGGACGAGCACGGGCAGCGGAGCACTCACGCCGACTACAATCGCCAGACGCCAGTCAAGTGACCAGAGAACGCCGACAGAGACGAGGACATACAAGACAGTAGGCACCAGCTGGAAGAGAAGCGTACCGCCCGATTGCGCAAATCGCTCGACCGAGGCCTCCAACTGTTCGACCGTCTCAGTTGGTGTATAAAGTTGATGCCACTGCGGCGGAAGCTCGTACAGGCGACGAACAACTGCGCCATGCAGGTCCTCGTCTAGCCCTACCTCGACATCCGTCGACCAGACCTCCTCCCATGCGTGCAGCAGCACAGTTGCGCCGAGAACGCCCCCCAGAAGTCCCAAGGCAATGAGTAGAGCCGAGGCGGAGCCAGCACTCGCAGCATCCACCGCCCGCATCTGGAGCACGGGAGCCAGCGACGCGAGAGCAGAGGCCGCCAGCGCGGCAGCCATCGCGGCAGCCGCTCGCCAGCGCCAACGACGCAGGTACGGCCAGGCGCGGCGCAGCAGCAGCCTCATTCCCCCGGGCCCGTTGAATCCGATCATCAACCCTCCTGTACCGTGCGTGAGGGCCAACTCAGAGCGAGAACGCCACGAAGACCAGCGTGTTCACTCGGTCCGCTCTCCTGCGACGAGGCCAGTGGAAGAGACCGCCGCCATGGCGTCGTTCCTTCAGGAACAGGTGACGTCGCGACCCGTCAATGTCGCGCCGCTTGCGTCGAGGGTGGCGGCCTGGAACTGAACCGTGTCGCCCGGAGATAGTCGCTGTAGGAGGTATTATTGTCACCGTAGCCACCGGTATCTCGGGGCCGGCTCCTTCATCCGACCCGCAGGAAAGGGAGACCCCATACCGGTGGCCCGCTAGCGCAGTAAGGAGGGCTGGGATGAGGCGGTGCTGTACAATGGCATCTTCTGCGTCTTGCAATCTGCTCCTCGATGCTCGAACTCAAGCGCCTCGGCATCCCTCCCAGTGAGCCTGCGGACTACACTTGCTCCAGTCTTTGATAGCAGCGGATATAGTTCAGTTAACGGTGACAATAAAACGTGAAAAGGATGTGAATCCGGCCGGGCATGTTACCGCCGCTCAGCGTTCGTGGCCCTTCGGGTCTCGATTGGGCGCGACGGAGGAGTCGAGGACCCGTGGCTTTGCGGCCCCGGCTTTCACCGGGTGTGCCTTTGTCGTATTGTGATGTCTTGCTTGCCAGACCTTACGGGAGCGTACCAACCTCGTCAAGGAGCGGGTGACCAGCATCCTGCGATGTTCTCTCCCTGGGCATGACCCGCCTACAGTTGGTAGCTCGATCGGTGCGGAGCGGGGTCGGTCTGCGGGGCTCACAGTTCACAGCAGATTTCATATGGAATTCGGCCGGCCGCAACCCAGAACCTCTTCAGGCACCAATTAACTGCTGGGTTGAGCGCTAACCTGGGCTATGGCTGGACACTCACGCCGCGACTCACACTAACCTTTGTCTAGGTGCAGGTTGGTATGCGTCCAAGTTTGGAATCAGATTTATCAGCGCGGGCAGGCTGCAGTCGGACTCCTCCCACCCGCTCAGCGCACCACGTCCCGCGCGCATTGACCTGAGTCCCCTCTACTGATCCCACGCAGGACACCGTCCCATCCATCAGCGGATCTGAAACGGTTCCGTCGTACACGCAGGGCGGCGCGCCTGGCTGGGTGAAAGAAATCGCCGAGCCGGTAATTTGGCCGTCTGTGATCTCGAAGGTACCGGAGTTGTCGAACGTCTCACCGCCGATCGTGCAGCTACCGACCTGCTCGTTTGTGCCAGTGAAGGTCGTGCCGTTCTGCACGAGCGTGACAGTCTGGAAATTCTCGCAGGCATACCCAAGATTGTCGTCGCTGAGCGTCTCGTGGAGTGACCATAGCCCCGCGACGTCGGCCGTGGCCCCGACCACGGTGATTAGGGCCGTCCCGCTCTGCCCTTCGACCGTTGCGCTGATGGTCGCGGTTCCGTCCGCCAACGCGGTTACCAGGCCGGTCTCGGAGACGCTTGCAACGCCCGGATTGCTGGAGGACCAGGAGACCTCCCGATCAACCAGCTCGTTGCCAGTTGCATCTAGCACCATGACAGCCAGCGACACAGTCGCGGATAGCGTGAGGGTCGCCGCGCTGGGGTCCACTATGACACTCGCCACCGGGATCTGCACGACAACCTCAGCCGTCCCGCTCTTTCCCTCCGACGCCCCCGTGATAGTCGCACTGCCCCCGGCAACGCCGGTCACGAGCCCTGCCGAAGAAACGGTTGCCACGGCGTTGTCGCTCGAGGACCAGGTGATCTCACGATCCGCCAAGGTCGTCCCGTCCGCATCCTGGATGACGGCCTGGAGTTGCAGCGTGCCGCCCGGAGCAATTGTCGAAGAGGGCGGGGTCACCGTCACCGTGGCTACGGCGGGCGCGGCAAGACCCGTCCCGCCATCGCCCCCACAGGAAACAATGCCGCAGACTAGAATCGCGATGGAGAGGTTATGGATTGCTGGAGGCAAAGTGATTGTCGACAAGAAGCACCTCCCGACTCGGAGCCATGGCATAGCGGTGTAACAGAGTTCTAGATACTCAATAGCTGCCGCGTGAAAGTAGCGTTAATTGAGTTCTCGCTGGTCCAGCGGTCAGAGAGGCGCCGGTCGGAATCGAACCGACGAATGGAGGTTTTGCAGACCTCTGCCTTACCACTTGGCTACGGCGCCGGAGGCCAGGTAAACTAGCGACCTGAAACGACATCGGGTAGTGACGCGGGTCGGACCACAGCAGCGCCTGCAGTGGGTCGAAGGCCCTGGATGTCTCACCCTTGCGGGTTGGCCTATTTGGGCGACCTTAATGGCCAGCGGTGAAAGTGGAATGGATGATGGAAAGCGAAGGAGGTCTGGTGCAGCACACGATTCGGGAGGCCCGACTTCGGCCGGAATTTGCCGACCTGTACCCCGCCATCGAGCCGGGGGTCTGGCTTCCCGCTACGACCGTGGGTCAACAGCTCCTGCTGTGGCACCTGGCGAAAGCCGTATCGCCCCAGGGAGACCGGCTGATGGCAGAAGAGCACTTCGAGTTCCGGGGCGGGCTCCGGCTGGGCGCCCGGAACGGAGTCCGAACGCGCGCCGGAGACCACTAGTCCGTCAGTGAACCAGCGGCCCGCCGAGCTGCACCGCCTTGACCATGGCCGGCTCGGTAGTGGCGTGCAGGTACGCGTTGGGATCGTGCGCCAGCGCCCCCTCCGGCAGGAACTCATAGGCAGGGCCGAGTTCGCGCCGGATTCTGGCGGCGTAGAACTCCGGCAGCTCGGTCGTTTCTCCTTCCATGTAGCTTCGTACCGAGCGGTCGGTCTCGAGCAGACCCTGGATCGTCTCATGGTAGCGAATCCGCCCAAACCCTTCCGATGATACCGCACGCACCACGTTCATCCATTTGGGGATCATCGTGGGTGTAGCCGGAATGCGGCGCGCGATAGCCTTCCACGAGAAGGAATACCGCGTCACGTCGACCAGGCCCTTGTAGAACTCCGGCCAGGTGTAATTCTTGGGCCGGACATTCATGGCGTGGTTGTTGTTCAGGAAGTGAAATGGAAAGGGGAGAACCCTGCCGGCTCGCTGGTAGTCCAGGTTCATCGGCGCTGCACGACCAAAGGCCGACAGCAACGAATAGGCGGGGAATGCACCCGGCGACAGATCGATGAACTTCTTGGTGAGCTCGAACGGCTCCGGGCCCATGTCGCCATCCAGTCCCATCACGAAGTTGGTCTGGATGTACGGGATGTATCGCAGGATCATGTTGACGTGCTCGGAGACCTGCTTGACCTTGTCCATGCCGGTCCGCCGGGTCTTCGACTTGTTGCCCAGGTCATACCACGATTCGATCCCCGGAAGGATGGCTTGAAAGCCATTCTGCCGAAGCCGCTGCAGGTGCTTCTCTGATAGCAAAGACAGACTGCTCTCCGCAATGTGCCGCATGCTTCCCTGAGGTACCGCAGCTTCGACCGCTTCCATGTAATCGTCAAACCGCACACCGAAGTTCGGATCGTGCCAACCGACGATGGGGTTCTTGATTTTGGTGAGCAGGAACTTCAGATCATCGCGCAGCTGTGCGAAGCTGAGTGGTTGATAGTCCACTGTCGAATCGATGCAGAAGCTGCAGGTGTAAGGACAACCCAGGCTGCCGATCATGGGAATGATCTTGATCGTCGGCGCCTTGGCAAGGGTCGGCTCTACGAACTTCCACCGCTCGTGGAGTGTCGGCATCTCCAGCGGCTGTGTTGCCGCGGAGATATGCCGGCCCATCGGCCGGTGGGGTTCGCACTCCCGGCACACTTCCGCAATCGTGTTTCGGTCGGTGAATCCCAGCACGTAGTCGTAGTATTTCTGCGCATCTTCGGGGTAGCACCGCGCGTGGGGACCACCCAGCACGGTGACCGCACCGCGCTTGCGGAAGAAGTTGCTCAGAGCGTAGGCGAGCTGCGCTGACTGGGAGAAGGCACCGATGAAGACCAGATCGAGCTTGGCAGGAAACTCCTCGAGGAGATCTTCCATGCCGGTATAGCAGACGAAATGGACTTCGTGACCTTCCTGCTCGCACCAGACACCAACCACCTGAGGCATGATGCTGGCCAGGTTTGCATTCATCACCCGCCCATAGAGGGAGGGATTGGGACTTTTGGTGACGAGATCCAGAATGCCGATGCGAAGTCGGCGCATGAACAGTCCTCGGACGCGGGGAGACGGCCGATTCCCGTGGGCACCCGGCACATGGGGGCCCGCACGAGCGGAAGGACCGAAAAAAGCGTTGTTTGAGTAATGACCCGATCAAGCCATGTACAAATGGCGTTGATCGAACATCGGACCAGCTACCAACGCGGGGGCTACGAGCGAGTGGAAGATGGGTCGGGGTGATGAGGATAGCAAGCCGAGCTCCCGGCTGGTACGTATACCCGGAGAGCCCCGGGCCTGACGCGGTACTCCAGCGGAGCCTCCAATATGCTCACCTCACCATCCAACGCCACCTGAAGCCGATGCCGCCTCGTTTCTACCGTGGCTTCCTGAACGGTCAGCAGGTCCAGTTCCTTCACCTGGTCCCCGCCCAGAGTGAGGAGCTGCCAGGCAAGCCGCAGCAGTCCCGGACGCTGCTCGGCATTGAGGACATAGAGTGCCAGACGCCCTCGAGCCAGCGACTCGCGAGTGCCCGCCTGAAATCCGGCGGCACGGTACTCGTTGTTGGCCACCAGCAGGAACGGGGTTCGCCTGATGATCGCCTTGTCGTCAACGACTATACGCACCGCCATGAAAGCATGCCGGCGCAGCACGGTCAGTGCCGCCCATAGCGCTGCAATCCACTTATCCCGGCCCCTGGCCTGATAGTGCTCACGCAATCGTACGATCGAGGGATAGACGCCCAGGCTGGAATTATTGAGAAATACCCGGCCGTTGATTTCGCCCACATCGACCCGGCAGACAACCTCATCGAGGACCACCCGGGCGGCGTCCTCGACATCGAGAGGGATGCCAAGGTCCTTGGCGAAGTGATTGAGGGTGCCCAGGGGAAGAACTCCCAGTGGAATACCGCGTTCGAGCACCGCGGCCGCGCCAGTGTTGATGGTGCCGTCACCCCCACCCACTACCAGACCGCTGCAACCCTCCTCCAGCGCCTGGTGGATTGCCGCCCTGAGGTTGGAACCTCCCGACGCAAGCATGATTCGAGTTGCCTTGCCACTGGCGGTGAAGATCTCCCTGAGTTTGTCGGCGATGTCCGCTGACGTGCCCTGGCCGGAGGAGGTGTTCAGGACTACGGCGATCTGCCCCACTCAGACCATCCTGCGGCGGCGATGACGGGCCACGCGATCACCGAGGGCGACAGCGGCAACCCAGATAACACCTACCGAATAGCCCGCCACGACATCGCTGGGGTAGTGGA